>NZ_JACYNS010000034.1:0-24331 GCF_014839405.1 Frigoribacterium sp. CFBP 13605
CGCGGCGGACGCCGGGCTGACCGAACCCGAGCCGGTCGCCGGCACCCCGGTCGACGGCCTGCCCGTCCCGCCCGGCGGGCCGCTCGACGAGTCGGCGGTCGACCTCGTCCGCGCGGGCTACGGTTTCGACGGTCCCGCCCTCGAGCTCGGCGCCCTCGTGAACGGCGATGCCCGGGTCGACGTGCCCGTGCGCATCCCGCTCGCGATGCTCAACCGGCACGGGCTCGTGGCCGGTGCGACCGGCACGGGCAAGACCAGGACCCTGCAGGTGCTCGCCGAGCAGCTCTCGGCGGCCGGGGTCCCGGTCTTCGCGGCCGACGTGAAGGGCGACCTGTCGGGCATCGCGACGCCGGGCGAGGCGAACGAGAAGCTGCTGGCCCGCACGCGGGGGATCGGCCAGGACTGGTCGCCGCAGGCGGCACCGACCGAGTACTTCGCCCTCGGCGGCAAGGGCACCGGCGTGCCGGTCCGCGCGACGGTCAGCGGTTTCGGGTCGCTGCTGCTCAGCAAGGTGCTCGGCCTCAACGACACGCAGGAGAGCAGCCTCGGCCTGGTGTTCCACTACGCCGCGCAGGCCGGTCTGCCGCTGCTCGACCTGTCCGACCTGCGGGCCGTGCTGACCTGGCTGACGAGCGACGAGGGCAAGGGCGAACTCGAGGGGTTGGGCGGGCTGAGCAGACAGACCGTCGGGGTGATCCTCCGCGAGCTGATCACGTTCGCCGACCGGGGGGCCGACGCGTTCTTCGGCGAGCCCGAGATCGACACCGCCGAGTTCCTCCGCACGGCCGAGGACGGTCGTGGCGTCGTCAGCCTGCTCGAGGTGCCCGGTGTGCACGACCAGCCGGCGCTGTTCTCGACCTTCCTGATGTGGCTGCTCGCCGACCTGTACAACGACCTGCCCGAGGTGGGCGACCTCGACAAGCCGAAGCTCGTCTTCTTCTTCGACGAGGCGCACCTGCTGTTCGCCGACGCCTCGAAGGAGTTCCTGGCGCAGATCACGCAGACCGTCCGGCTCATCCGGTCCAAGGGCGTGGGCATCGTCTTCGTCACCCAGACCCCGAAGGACGTCCCGGGAGAGGTGCTCGCCCAGCTCGGCTCGCGCGTCCAGCACCAGCTCCGCGCCTTCACGCCCGACGACGCGAAGGCCCTGCGGGCGACGGTGTCGACGTACCCGACGAGCGACTACGACCTCGCCGCGGTGCTCACCGGCCTCGCCACCGGGGAGGCGGTGGTGACGGTCATGAACGAGAAGGGGGCTCCCAGCCCGGTCGCGTGGACGCGCCTCCGTGCCCCGCGCGGTTCGATGTCGCCGACCCCGGCCGACGTCATGACCGCGGCGGTCGCGGCGTCGCCGTTGATCGCCGCCTACGGTGCGTCGATCGACCGCGACTCGGCCCGGGAGATCCTGGCCCGCAAGCTCGAGGCGGCCGCGCTCGACCAGCGCGAACGGACCGACGCCGCGGCACGTCAGGCCACGATCGACGCCCAGCTCAAGGAGGCCGCGGCCCGCGAGAAGGCGGACGCCCGGGCGGTCACCGCCGCCGAGCGCGAGCGGAAGGCCGCCCAGGCCGAGTACGAACGTCAGCAGAAGGAGTTCGAGCGAGCCGAGCGGGCGGCCGCGAAGGCGCGTGCCGGGCGCGGGACGACGACCCGCGCCTCCTCGGGGTCCCGTTCGTCGGGGTCCGGATCGACCGGCGGGTTGCTCGGCGAGGTCCTCGGCTCGAGTGCCGGCAAGGCGGTCGTGCGCGAGGTCGTCAAGGGCATCTTCGGTACGCTGCGTCGCCGCTGAGCCCCGGGTCGGTGCAGTCCCGGGTCGGTGCAGCCCGAGGCGGTGCAGGACCGGGCCCGCGGGCACGTCCTTAGGTGGGGTTGCCGAACGCCTGGAAGAGCACCACGAGCGTGCCGGTCGCCAGGGCGAACAGGCCGCAGGCGATGGTGACCCCGATCCACGGGCGGCTCTCGTACCAGTAGGGGCTGTCGGGGTAGGCCGCGAAGAACTCGCGGCGGGTGAGGGCCCGGGGCAGGACGGTCGTCGGGATGCCGAGTGCGTCGACGACGGCGTGTACGGACGCCTCCGACCAGTACGTGCCCCGCATCCGGAACAGGCGTCGCCCCTCGTCGTCGAGGGCGAGCAGCTGCGTGACGGTCTCGGTCGAGTGGTCCCGGTAGGTGCGGACGAGCACGAGGGAGTCGACCTCGTCGCGCCGCAGCCGGACGAACCCGGGCAACCACCCCCGCTTGACGAACTCGTTGCGCGTGACGGCCGCGTACGAGAGGCGGTAGCGCCAGTACATGAGCAGTCCCATGACCACGACGCCGCAGGTGACGGCCAGCACGCCGCTCTGGTGACCGCTCGGCAGGGTCAGCCACAGCACCGCGATCAGCACGGGGGACAGGCTGAAGACGCCGGTGAGCGTGGCGCTCCGGGCGAGTTCGCGCCGTGGCCGCACCGTCACGGTGCCGCGCTCGGTCGGCATCGCCGCGTCGGTCGTGTTCATGTCGTCCCCCCGGGGTCGGCGTGACCCCGAGTCCCCCGACCCGAGGCTGCTGCTGTCGGGGCAGCGCCGTGCCCTCAGCGTAGACGATGCGTTCGCACAGATACCGGGGCGTCCCACCCCAGTGCGGGGAGCCCGCGATCGGGGGAGTCGAGCGAGTGTCAGCTCTCTGCGCGGTCCCGGAGGCGCTCGATCTCGCGACGGTCGCGCTTGGTCGGGCGGCCCGCGCCTCGGTCGCGGACCGGTACGGCGGCGACCTCTTCGCGCGGCGGTGGCGGGGGAGTGAGGTCGGTCATCGCCTCGGCCGCGGCCGGAGCACCGACGCGCTTCACGAGGCAGGTCTTGACGACGACGATCCGCTCGAAGCCTGCGATGCGCGCCCGGACCTCGTCGCCGGGACGGACGGCCTGGGCGGCCTTGACGCGCTCGCCGTTCACCCGCACGTGACCGGCCCGGCAGGCGGCGTTGGCGGCCGAGCGGGTCTTGTAGAGCCGGACGGCCCAGAGCCAGGCGTCGACGCGGGCGGACGTGAGGGGCGGCATGGGGAAATGCTACGGGTGGCCGCCGACGTCGAGGACCGACGAGGCCGGTCTCAGAGGTCGTCGGAGGCGACGCGCGCCGGGGTGCCCCCGGTCACGCGCACCAGCTCGGCGAACGTCGTGGCGAAGACGGTGTTCGCGGTGCCGGCGCTCGCCCAGAGCACGTCGTGGGTCTCGAGCGCGGTGTCGACGAGCGTCCGCACCGGGCTGGGGTGGCCGACCGGGGCCACGCCGCCGATGACCTGGCCGGTCGCGCGCTTCACCTGGTCGGCGTTCGCCCGCATGATCGGGCCCCGGCCGAGAGTCGACGCCACCAGGTCGGTGTCGACCCGGTGGGCGCCGCTGGTGAGCACGAGCAGGGCCTCCCCGCCGGAGTGGAACACCAGGCTGCTGGCGATGGCGCCCACCTCGCAGCCGAGGGCGGCGGCGGCCTGTGCGGCCGTGTGCGTCGACTCGTCGAACTCGCGGACCTCGCCCTCGGCGCCGGCGGCACGGAGGGCGGCGACGACGGCGCGGGCCCGCGGCGGCAGGGCGGCGTCGGGGTGCTCCGAGGAGGGGCGGTGCGCGTCGGTCATGCCCCGACGGTAGCCATGAGGGAGCCTCAAGGTCAGCAGCGACACGGGGGCGTCCCCCGGGCCCCGCGGAGTCCGGTACGCTGGTCTCGGTCGTGCGCCGGTTCACCGTGTGCCCGCCCTGGAGGATTCGCCTAGTGGCCTATGGCGCACGCTTGGAAAGCGTGTTGGGTGCAAGCCCTCAGGGGTTCGAATCCCCTATCCTCCGCATCGAGACGGCTCTTCCCTCCCCGGGAGGGGCCGTTTCTCGTCCTCGCCCCACGTTCTGGGGCATCGCCTTCTCCCCGATGGAGGCCCGATCGCCCTAGCCTTGGGTCATGAGCGTCAGTCAGTTGGGCAACGACACCCTGCGCCCCAGCGTCTGGGGCGACTCCGGCCTCCTCGCGCGGGTCATGTCGGCCGGCTCGCGACGTCACGTCGCCCTGCTCAAGCAGGGCTTCGTCTTCCTCTTCGTGTTGCTCGCCGCGGTCGTGAGCACGCTCATCCCGTGGTTGCCCGTCAGCGATGCACCGAGCATGTGGGCCGGCGTCTTCGCCGCGTTCTGCGGCGTCGTCTTCGCCTCGGTGGTCTCCCGGCGTCCCCGCCTGCTCACCTGGGAGATCGTCATCCCCGCCGCCGACTTCGTCGCGGTGGGCCTGCTCCGCTACGGAACGGGTGACAGCGGGTCCGTCTTCATCCCCATCATCCTGCTGCCGATCGTCTGGATCGCCGTGTGGCCAGGGCGGCTCAGCATCGTGTGGCTGCTGATCGGATCGGCGGTCACCTTCATGCTGCCGTTCGTGATCGAGCCGAGCGGACGCGCGCCCAGCGAGTTCATCCGCATCGCCTTCTCCCTGGCCATCTACGCCACCATCGGCCTCGCCATCAACGAGCTCGCCCGGCAGGCGAGCCGCAAGGTGGAGCTGTCCCGAGCGCAGCAGCACGCGGTCGAACGGGAGCTCGACCGGGCCGCGACCATCCAGCAGTCGCTCCTGCCACCGAAGACGAGCCTCCTTCCCGAGATGTTCGCCGTCCGGGGGAGGTGCATCCCCGCCCGCGCCGTCGGGGGCGACTTCTACGACTGGTATCCCACCCCGGACGGCATCGCCCTGACCGTGGGGGACGTCATGGGCAAAGGCGTCGGAGCGGGGATGATCGCCGCCGCCGTGCGTTCCGTCATCCGCAGTTCGTCGGACGATCTCGACCCCGCCGTGGCCCTGCGTCGTGCGACGACGGGCCTCGCGAGCGGTGACGGTGACGTCCAGTTCACCACGTGCTTCCACGCCCGCATCACGCCGTCGGGCGAGATCCGTTGGGCCGACGGCGGACACGGGCTGGCGCTCATCCGGCGCGCCACCGGTCTCGTGGAGCGGCTGCAGTCGTCCGACCTCCCCATCGGCCTCGGGGACCGCTGGACGTCGTACGCCGACCAGCTGCACCCAGGCGACACGATCGTCTGCATCAGCGACGGGGTCCTCGATCTCTTCCCGGACGAACTGCACGCCTTCAGCCAGTTCCAACTGCTGCTCATCTCGTCCGGTGACCCGAGCGACATCGTGCAGAAGGTCGCCGAGCTGGTCGGCGACGACGAGCAGGCCGACGACGTCACCGTCGTCGCGGCGACGTTCGCCCCGGCTCTGACACGGGCGTGACGGTCGCCGTCACCTCGACCCGTGCCCGCCCCGGCGTCGTCTGGTAAGACAGGACGACGATGCCCCACGACGACCTGCCCTCTTCCCCGCCTCCCGCCGTCGCTCCCGGACTCTTCGCCGAAGAGACGACCTCGGAGTCCACCCGCCTCGGCGAGATCCTCCGGAAGGAGACCGTGGGCGGGGTCGTCCTCGTCGTCGCCGCCGTCCTGGCGGTCGTGTGGGCGAACTCACCGCTCTCGGGGGCGTACTTCGCGCTCCGGGACTTCGAGTTCGGCCCGGAGGGTCTCGGGCTGCACCTGAGCGTGGGGGAGTGGGCCGCGGACGGGCTCCTGGCGATCTTCTTCTTCCTCGTCGGGCTGGAGCTCAAGCGGGAGTTCGTCGCCGGAGAGCTGCGGAAGGTCAGCAAGGCGATCGTGCCGGTGGCCGCCGCGTTCGGCGGAGTCCTCGTCCCCGCCCTGATCTTCACCGCCGTCAACGCCTCCGACCCGGAGGCGGTGCGGGGGTGGGCCATCCCCACCGCGACCGACATCGCCTTCGCCGTCGCGGTCCTCGCCATCGTGGGCTCGAGGTTGCCCAGCGCGCTGCGCATCTTCCTGCTGACCCTCGCCGTCGTGGACGACCTCATCGCCATCGGCATCATCGCGTTCGTCTACACCAGCGCGATCGAGGTCGTCCCGTTGGCACTCGCCATCGTGCCGCTCGCGGCGTACGTGTTCCTGACCCAGAGGTTCCGACGGTTCTTCGGCCTGCACCCCGCCGCGAACTGGTTCATCCTCCTTCCGGTCGCCGTCCTGGTGTGGGGGCTCATCCACGCCTCCGGGGTCCACGCCACCGTCGCCGGCGTCCTCCTCGGTTTCGCCGTCCCCGTCATCCGGAGCCAGGCCAGTGGCGGCCCGGATGCGGGACCGGGGCTCTCCGAGGTCTTCGAGCACCGCTTCCGGCCGATCTCCACCGGTTTCGCCGTCCCCGTGTTCGCGTTCTTCTCCGCAGGGGTCGCCTTCGGTGGCCTCGACGGCCTGAGGACGGCTCTCTCCAGTCCGGTCACGATCGGCATCATCGCCGCCCTCGTCCTCGGCAAACCCGTCGGCATCCTCGCGACGACCTGGATCACGACCAGGATCACCCGGGCAGAACTCGACCGGAGCATCAAGTGGGTGGACCTCACCGGCGTCGCCCTCCTCGGGGGCATCGGCTTCACCGTGTCCCTGCTCGTCGCCGAACTGAGCTACGGGCTCGGCAGCGCTCACGACGACGACGCCAAGGTGGCCATCCTCGTCGCGTCGGTGCTCGCCGCCGTCCTCGCGACGGCCGTCCTGCGACCCCGCAACCGGTACTACCGTCACCAGGATCGGTGACCCGGACGACGTCGTGATTGGGACGGCGGGCCCCTCAACCGTCACCATGGAGGCATGGCCACGACAACTCCTTCCCCTTCCGGGCCCCCCGCCGACCATCCCGCTTCCCTGACGGAGACCGTCTCGACCACCCCTCAACTGCGCCGCTGGGTCTTCTGGCCGGCCGCCGTCGTCGTCCTCGGCTTCGTCGCCTACACCCTGATCGCCCCCGCCTCGGCCGAGGCGCTGTTCCTCGGCCTTCAGAGCGGCATCGTCCGCAACTTCAGCTGGTACTACGTCTTGATCGCCGCCTTCTTCGTCGGCTTCAGCCTGTTCCTCGGGTTCAGCAGGTTCGGTGGCATCAAGCTGGGCAAGGACAAGGACGAGCCCGAGTTCTCGACCGGCTCGTGGTTCGCGCTCCTCTTCGCCGCGGGCATGGGCATCGGCCTCGTCTTCTACGGCGTCTCCGAGCCCCTCAGCCACTTCGCCTCGCCACGACCGGGCGTCACCGGCACCGAGGACCAGCTCGCGCAGCAGGCCCTGACCCAGACCTTCCTCCACTGGGGGCTGCACGCCTGGGCCATCTACGTCGTCCTCGGACTCGCCCTCGCCTACGCGATCCACCGGAGGGGTCGTCCCGTCTCCATCCGCTGGGCCCTCGAGCCCCTCCTCGGCAACCGCGTCCGCGGGGGCTGGGGCAACCTGATCGACGTCATCGCCCTCGTCGGCACGCTGTTCGGCGTCGCGACCTCGCTCGGGCTCGGCGTCATCCAGATCGGCGCCGGCCTCGAGGCCGCGGGCATCGCCGACAGCAGCATCGTGAGCCAGATCGCGATCATCGCCGTCATCACGGCGGTCACCATCGTGTCGCTCGTCACCGGTGTGACCAAGGGCATGAAGATCCTCTCGAACTTCAACCTCATCCTCGCGGCCGCCCTGCTGCTGTTCATCCTGATCGTCGGACCCACGCAGTTCCTGCTGCGCGACTTCGTGCAGTCCATCGGCGCCTACCTGCAGAACGTCGTCGGCCTGTCCTTCAACGTGACCGCCCAGCAGGGCGCGGCCGGCGAGGAGTGGCAGGGCGCCTGGACCACGTTCTACTGGGGGTGGTGGATGTCGTGGGCGCCCTTCGTCGGCATCTTCATCGCCCGCATCTCAAAGGGCCGCACGGTCCGCCAGTTCGTCTTCGGCGTGCTGCTCGTCCCGACCGCCCTCACCTTCCTGTGGTTCGCCGTCCTCGGTGGTGCGGCCATCCACCAGCAGACCGACGGCTCGGGCGGCCTCGTCGGAGCCGACGGCTCGGTCGACGTCGAGGGGTCGCTCTTCGCGCTGCTCGGCGGCCTGCCCGCCGGGACGGTCCTGACGTTCGGCGCGATCCTGCTCATCGGCGTGTTCTTCGTCACCTCGTCGGACTCCGGATCGCTCGTCATGGCGATGATCGCGTCGGGCGGCGACATCGAGCCGAAGAACTGGCTCCGGGTGTTCTTCGCCCTGGTGGCCGCCCTGCTCGCCGTCGCGCTCCTCCTGACCGGCGGTCTGGACGCCCTGAAGACCGCGGCGATCACGACGGCGCTGCCGTTCAGCATCGTGCTGCTGTTGACCTGTTGGTCGACGATCATCGCCTTCACCCGCGAACGTCGTGCGTACGACAAGGCCGAGCGCGACGTCCTCCTGGAGCACGTCGGCGCGTACTACGGTCTCGAGGTCGACGCCCCGACCCAGGCCGGTGGCACACGACTCGCCCGCCCCTGGGAGGCGGTCAGACGCCGGGTCCGGGGTGGCCGTGACGGTTCCCCGGCGAGCCGGGCGACGTCCGCCTCGGCCGTCGTCGCCGAGCCTCCGCTCCAGGTCGACGTCGTGTCGCCCGACCCGGCCATCGACGGTCGGCTCGACACGCCCGGCGACACCGGACAGGACGGCTCGACCGGACGCTGACCCCACCGCTCCACCCACGACGGGCGTCGTCTCCTCGGAGGCGGCGCCCGTCGTCGTCCCGGTGCCTCGTCGGTCCCGTCGCGCCCGGGTCAGGCCAGTCGGCGGATCATGTACCGGAGGTCGAGCCACTCGCCGAACTTCGTGCCGACCTCGCGCAGCACGCCGGCGTCCTCGAAGCCGAGCGACGCGTGCAGCCGCACCGACGCCTCGTTGCCCGCCTCGATCAGCGCCACCATGACGTGCAGCTCGTCCCGCGTGGCCCGCTCGACGAGTTCGGCCATCAGCGCTCGTCCGAGTCCCTTGCCCTGTTGGCCCGGACGCACGTAGACCGAGTTCTCGCAGGTGTGCCGGTAGCCGTCCTTGGCATGGAACGGCCCGTAGCTGCCGTAGCCGAGCACCTCGTCGCCGTCCACCGCGACGATCGCGCTGCGCCGCGCCTCCTGATGGCTGGTCAGCCACTCGCGCCGACCCTCGAGGGTCGGCGTGACGTCGGTCCAGATGGCCCGGGAGTGCGCCACGGCGTCGGCGTGGATCTCGAGGACGCCGGACAGGTCGGTCTCGGTCGCCGTGCGGATCTGCATGCCGACGAGCCTAGGAGGTGTCTCGCGGCCTCCGCCAGCACGCTTCCCCGGCGGCTCGAAGGCTGCCGCCCGTAGGCTGGCGAGCGTGTCGACACGCATCTACATCACCTCTGCCGAAGGCCACACGGGCAAGTCCACGATCGCCCTGGGCGTGCTCGACACGCTCAGCCACGAGGTGGGCCGGGTGGGGGTGTTCCGACCCGTCGCCCGCTCGACGGACGAGCGCGACTACGTGCTCGAACTCCTGCTGTCGCACGACAGCGTCGACCTGGCCTACGACGAGTGCGTCGGCGTCAGCTACGACGCGGTGCACGCCGATCCCGACGCCGCGCTCGCCACCATCGTGAGCCGCTTCGCCGCCGTCGAGCGGCAGTGCGACGCGGTCGTGGTGATCGGTTCCGACTACACCGACGTCGGCAGCCCCACCGAGCTGTCGTACAACGCCCGCATCGCGGCCAACCTCGGCGCGCCCGTGCTGCTGGTGCTCGGCGGCCGCAGCGCCGACGGCCAGACGCGGCGCTCGGGCGCCGACATGCGCCAGGTCGCCGAACTGACCACCGCCGAGCTGCGTTCCGAGCACGCGAGCCTGCTGGCCGTCGTCGCCAACCGGGTCGACCCCGACCACCTCGACGAGGTCGTCGACGGCATCGGCCACGCCCTCGAGGCGTCACCCACCGGGCGGGTCCCGATCTGGACGCTGCCGGAGGACCGCGTCCTCGTCGCCCCGACGATGCGCGCCGTGCTGCAGGCCACCGGTGCGACCCTGCTGCGCGGCGACGACGCCCTGCTCGACCGAGAGGCGCTCGGCGTCGTCGTGGCGGCCATGTCGATGGAGAACGTGCTGCCGCGACTCACCGAGGGTGCCGTCGTCGTGGTGCCGGGCGACCGCTCCGACGTGCTCGTCGCGACGGTGCTCGCCCACGCCTCCGAGACCTTCCCGTCGCTCGCCGGCATCGTGCTCAACGGCGGGTTCGCCCTCGCCCCGCAGGTCGAGCGCCTGCTCGAAGGGCTCGACAGCCCGCTGCCGATCGCGACCACGAGCACCGGCACCTACGACACGGCCCTCGCCATCACCCAGACCCGCGGGCGCCTCGCCGCCGACTCGCCGCGCAAGTACGACCTCGCCCTGGCCCTCTTCGAGACGCACGTCGACGGGGCCGAGCTGTTGCGCCTCCTGCAGGTCAGCCCGTCCGGGGTGGTGACGCCCCTGATGTTCGAGTACCAGCTGCTCGAGCGGGCGCGGGGCGCGCAGAAGCACATCGTCATGCCCGAGGGCGACGACGACCGGGTGCTGCGGGCCGCGTCCACCCTGTTGCAGCGCGGCGTCGCCGCCATCACGTTGCTCGGCGACGAGACGGCCATCCGCGCCCGGGGCGCCGAGCTCGGTCTCGACCTCGCCACCGCCCGCGTGCTCGACCCGTTCGACCCCAGCCTGCAGGTGCTCTTCGCGACCGAGTACGCCAAGCTGCGGGCCCACAAGGGCATCGCGGTCTCGCAGGCGATGGACACCGTGACCGACGTCTCGTACTTCGGCACGATGATGGTGAAGCTCGGCCTCGCCGACGGCATGGTGTCGGGCGCCAAGCACACCACGGCGCACACCATCCGGCCCGCCTTCGAGGTCATCAAGACGCTGCCCGACGTCGGAGTCGTGTCGAGCGTGTTCCTCATGGCGCTCGCCGACCGGGTGCTGGTCTACGGCGACTGCGCCGTCATCCCCGACCCGACCGCCGAGCAACTCGCCGACATCGCGATCTCGTCGGCGCAGACCGCACAGCAGTTCGGCATCGAGCCCCGCGTCGCCATGTTGAGCTACAGCACGGGCGACAGCGGCTCGGGTGCGGACGTCGAGAAGGTCCGCGCCGCCACGGCACTCGTCCGCGAACGCCGACCCGACCTGCTCGTCGAGGGGCCGATCCAGTACGACGCCGCGGCCGACCCGACGGTGGCCGCCGCCAAGATGCCGGAGTCCGAGGTCGCCGGTCGGGCGACGGTGTTCATCTTCCCCGACCTCAACACGGGCAACAACACCTACAAGGCCGTGCAGCGCAGTGCGGGTGCGGTCGCGATCGGCCCCATCCTGCAGGGCCTCCGCAAGCCGATCAACGACCTGTCCCGCGGGGCTCTCGTCGGCGACATCGTCAACACCGTCGCCATCACGGCCATCCAGGCCGGCACGCAGGCCGCAGCCGCCGCCGGCACCGTCACCAGCACCGAAGGAGCCTCCTCGTGAGCACCGTCCTCGTCGTCAACTCCGGCTCGTCGTCGTTCAAGTACCAGCTGATCGAGCTCGAGGGCGAGCGCACGCTCGCGAGCGGTCTCGTCGAGCGCATCGGCGAGGACGTCGGGTCGACCCGTCACCGCAACGAGGTCACGGGCGACGAGACCCGCAACGACACCCAGCCGATCGCCGACCACGCCGCCGGCTTCGCCGCGATGCTGACCGCCTTCGAGGCGCACGGCCCGTCCTTCGCCGAGTACCCGCCGGTCGCGGTGGGCCACCGCGTCGTCCACGGCGGAGAGGAGTTCGACCGCGCGACGGTCGTCACGCCCGACGTCGAGAAGGCGATCGACCGCCTGTCGGCCCTCGCCCCGCTGCACAACCCGGCCAACCTGCAGGGCATCCGCGCGGCCCGGGAGGCCTTCCCCGACGTCCCCCACGTCGCGGTCTTCGACACGGCGTTCCACCAGACGCTCGCCCCCGCCGCCTACACCTACGCGATCGACGCCGAGCTGGCGAAGAAGCACCACGTTCGTCGCTTCGGCTTCCACGGCACGTCGCACAAGTACGTGAGCGAGAAGACCGCCGAGTTCCTCGGTCGCCCCCTGGCCGAGCTGAAGACCATCGTGCTGCACCTCGGCAACGGCGCGTCGGCCGCCGCGATCGACGGCGGACGGTCCATCGACACGAGCATGGGCATGACGCCCCTCGAGGGGCTCGTCATGGGCACGCGCTCGGGCGACATCGATCCCGCCGCCGTGTTCCACCTCCACCGTGAGGCGGGACTCGACTTCGCCGAGCTCGAGACGTTGCTCAACAAGGGCAGCGGGCTGCTCGGCCTCACCGGCAGCGGCGACATGCGCGACGTGCAGGACAGCGCGTCCCGGGGCGACGCCGTGTCCGAGGCGGCGCTGGCCGTCTACCGGCACCGCCTGCGGCACTACATCGGTGCCTACGTCGCCCAGCTCGGGGGACTCGACGCCGTCGTCTTCACGGCAGGGGTCGGCGAGAACAACGCCCTGCTGCGTCGTCGGACGCTCATGGGCCTGGAGTTCTTCGGCATCCACGTCGACGACGACCGCAACGAACTCGCGTCCCGCGAGGCGCGGTACATCTCGCCCGAGGGGTCGAGGGTGTCCGTCCTCGTCGTCCCCACGAACGAAGAACTCGAGATCGCGCGACAGGCCGCCGCCCTCAGCTGAGGCGTCTGCGGGTGCACGACCCGACCGACCCTCAGACGTGGGAGAGCCCCGGTGCGCTGGTCGCGCCTCCGGGGCTCTCGTCCGTCACTCCGTGGTCGGGGGACGACCAGGAGGCGCGGGTCAGTACTTGATGGTCGCCAGCGCGTCCGAGACGGTGACGTCGCCCGAGACGGCCTCGAACTGCGTCTTGACGGCGGTGCCCTCGATCAGCGCGGTGGCGATGATCTCGGCCACGTCCGCGCGGGGGATGCTGCCGCGCTCGACGGTCGTGCCGACCGTGACCTGGCCGGTGCCGGCGTCGTCGGTCAGGCCACCGGGACGGACGATCGTCCAGTCCAGACCCTCGCGACGGCGGAGGTCGGCGTCGGCCTCGCTCTTCGCACGCATGTACACCTGGTACACGTCGTCGTCGTTCGCGGCGGGCAGCTCGGCCCGCGCCGGGTCGAAGTCGTCCGTGCCGATGGCCGAGACCATGACGTAGCGCGTGACGCCCGCCTTCTCGGCGGCGTCGGCCAGGAGGACGGCCCCGTCGCGGTCGATGGTCAGCTTGCGCTCGGCGCCGCTGCTGCCGCCGCCGCCCGCGGCGAACACGACGGCGTCGGCCCCGTCGAGGTGGCCGGCGAGCGTGTCGACGTCGGTCCGTTCGAGGTCGAGGACGAGGGCACGGGCCCCCGCGGCCTCGAGGTCGGCGGTGTGGTCGGGGTTGCGGACGATGCCGACGGGGTCGTGCCCGGCGTCGGCGAGTCGGCGTTCGAGGAGCTGGGCGATCTTGCCGTGTCCTCCGGCGATGACGATTCTCATGCCCCCAGGCAACACCCCGGGTCGCGGCGACCACTCAGTTGCCGCTAAACTCGTCGAGGCTCCTCACGTGGCGTCATCCAGGCCAATTCCCCCAGGGCAGAAATGCAGCAAGGGTAACCGGGCTCTGACGGGTGCGTGAGGGGTCATTTCTCTTTTGGGGGCCGAAGGCCCCGTGGCCCCCCTTCGTGGGGTGCGCGATCCGCGCGATGCCCCCTATGCTCGGCATCACGACGAGACCGAACCAGCTCGTCGGGAGCGATCAACCACCGCTCCGGCCGCACCCCTCACCACGGTGCGACCACGCGCGACGGCGCCGTCGCACCCGTACCCGCACCACACGATCAGGATCAGGACCGATGAGCCCCTCACCACGGCACGTCAGCAGCACCCGCATCAGGCGAACGAGCCCGCGCACCGCGCGGTAGTCCCGTTCGCCTCGCCGTCGTCCCCGGGCGGCGACGCGGCGACGACACAACAGAACAGCAGCACCTCCCGCCTCACCAGCGGGAGTTCTTCGGATCAGGCGGCGGGCTCGTCCCGTCAGGAAGAGGCACACCCATGCGAAGCCAGACGATCGAGCGTCCCCGGCGCTCCCACGCGTCCCGCGCACTGAAGGCGACGGCGGCCGCCGTCGTCGCGGCGGTCGTCGGCGCGCTCGTCGTCGTCGTCCCCGCGCAGGCGGCCACGACCGACCGCAGCGAGGCCGAGGCGTCGCTCGTCGGCGGAACGGGCATCGTCGCGCTCGACCAGGTCGCCGCACTCGGCGGTGCCTACTCGGCCTTCGGCACCACGCAGAACCCGCCGACGTCGCGCAACCCGCTGAACCTCACCGCCGTCAACGCGCTCACGGTCGGTCTGGGCAACGGCATCCGCCTCCTCGGGGGCAACGGGCTGCTCACCCTCGGCGTCGACGGTCAGTACGCGAACGCCACCGCGACCGGCGCCACCGCCTCGGCCGGTCTCATCGCCCAGGACGGCTCGATCGCCGTCGGCGACGGCAGCCCGGCCCAGCAGACCACCCTCCGCCTCCAGCCGCTGCTCGCCCAGGTGCCCGCCACGCAGGGCGTCCTCAGCGACGTGACCCTGCAGCTCGGCGCGCTCTCGTCGCAGATCACCCAGCAGCGGGGCGCCACCGCCACCACGCCCACGACGGCCTACCAGGTCGCCGGTGCGGAGTTCACCCTGACCAGCCCCGCCGTCCAGGGCGTGACCTCGTCCCTCCGCTCCACGGTCGGCGGCCTGGGGACGGCGGTCAACGGGGTCGCCGGCAGCACCGCCGTCAGCGGCCTCGCGAACTCGATCACCGGCCCGCTCACCACGGCCGTGAACGGCCTGCCCCTCGGTGGCGCCGTCAGGCTCGGCCAGCCAACGGTGAACGTGCAGGCGACCGTCGACCTCGACTCGACGATCTCGGCGGAACTCGCCCGTCCCCTGACCAGCGGGCCCGTGACCATCATCCCCAGCACGGGCCAGGTGGTCATCGACCTCGACGCCCTGAACGGTCTGCCCGCGAACACCGACCTCTTGCGTCCCGCGACCATCACCGCGATCACCGCCGGCATCACCGACATCCTGCAGAACCAGCTGCCCACCAACCTCGTGGCCGCCGTGGACGACGCGATCCGCGCGACCCAGGTGACCGTCGACCTCGCCGTCGCACTGCGCATCCAGTTGGCCGTCGTCGGCGTGAACGAGACGTTGAGCACCCGCACCGTGACCACCCTCGGCGCGCTGCTCGACGGTACCGTCCAGCCGGCCGCCACGACCGTCACCGGGTCGGGTCTCGTCGGTGCTCTCGGCGCCACGGTCCTCCGGGGGGCCCTCCTCCCCGTCGTCGGCACGCTGCTCGGCAGCGTGGGCGGCCTCTACTCGCCCCTGGTGGACGGCACGGCGCTCGCCGCCACGACGACCAGCCTGCGCACCACGACCGCCGCGGTCGTCACGACCCTCGCGCCTCTCACGACGCTGCTCAACCAGCTCGTCCGCGTCACCATCAACGCCCAGGACGGCGCGGGCTTCCGTGACGGCCGAGGCACCGACGCCGGCTCGAGCTCCGTCCACGCGGTCAGCCTCTCGGTACTCCCGCTGGTGAACGCGTCCCGGGTCGACCTCGCGACCTCCACCGTCCGCGCCGCGGCCCTCGCCCCCCTCAGCATCGCCACGCCCACCGCCGGGCAGGTGTTCGTCGTCCCGGCCTCCCCGGGCGCCACGCGCAGCGTCGTGCTGACCGGTGCCGGCGAGCCCGGCGCCACCGTCACGGTCGACCTCGGTGCCGGTCTCACGGGCACCGGCACGGTCGCCGCGGACGGCAGCTGGAGCGTGACCGTCGCGAACGTGCCCGCAGGGGCCTACAGCGCCTCCGTGACCCAGGCCCTCGGCACAGCGACCACCGGCCCCGTCACGCGGGACTTCACCGTCGTCGCGCAGCAGCCGCTCGTCGTCACCACGCCCACCGCCGGACGCGTCTTCACGGTCCTCGACGCCGACTCCACGACCCCCGTGATCGTCTCGGGCACCGCGACCCCCACGGCCACCGTCGCCGTCGACCTGGGCGGCGGCCGCACGGCCACGGCCCTCGTCGCCGCGGACGGCACCTGGTCGACGACCGTCCCGGGCGTGCCCGTCGGCGGCTACACCGCGTCGGTGACCCAAGCCCTCGGTGGAGACGTCTCCGCCGCCGTGACGCGCGCCTTCAGCGTCGTCGCCGGCACGGGCCTGACCATCACGAGCCCGACCTCCGGCACGCAGTACCGTCTGCCCGGAGCCGACTCCACCCGTGACGTCACCGTCTCGGGTGCCGGGCAGGCCGGTGCCCCGGTCGCCGTCACCCTCGGCGGCGGCCGCGACCTCACCACGACGGTCGCCCCCAACGGCACCTGGTCCGTGACCTTCCCGGCCCTGCCGGTCGCCACCTACACGGCCACCGCGACGCAGACGGTGGGAGGCGCGGTGTCCGCCCCGCAGACCACCGACTTCACCCTCGTGGCCGCGACCGGCGTGACGATCTCGACGCCGGCGCCCGGTGCGACCCTCACGGTCGCCGACGCCACCTCGACCACCCCGGTCACGGTGACGGGAGCCGCCGAGCCGAACGCCCCCGTCCGCGTGGACCTGGGCGACGGCTACGTGGCCACGACCACGGCCGACGCCACGGGCGCCTGGTCGGCCACCGTGTCGTCCGTGCCCGTCGGGCCCCGGACGATCAGCGTCACGCAGACGGTCGCGGGCGTCGTCTCGGTGCCGGTCACGCAGCCGCTGACGGTCGCCGCCGGTGCGCCGCTCGACATCCTCGCCCCGGCCGAGGGCACCACGGTGCGCGTCGCCGACAGCGCCTCCTTGTCCACGCTGACCGTCTCGGGCACCGCCCAGGTCGGCGCCGACGTCCGCGTCGACCTCGGTGACGGCCTCACCGGCCGGGTCACGGCGGACGCCACGACCGGCGCCTGGTCGGTGGACGTCGCCGGCGTGCCCGTCGGTCAGCGCACGATCTCGGCGACGCAGACCGTCGGCGGCACCGTGTCGCCTGCGCAGACGCGCGTCGTGACGATCGTCGCCGGGACCCCGGTCGCCATCTCGACGCCGGCCCCCGGGGCCACGATCCCGATCGTCGGCGGCACCACGGCCGACGTGACCGTCACCGGCACGGCCGACCCGGGGGCGACCGTCACGGTCGGCCTCGGCGCCGGCTTCGAGGTGCCTGCCACGGTCGACCCCGCCACGGGCGCCTGGACCGCCGTCATCCCCGACGTCCCCGCCGGTGTCCGCACGCTCGGTGCGACTCAGACCCTCGGCGGGACCACCTCGGCACCGGTGACCCAGCCGCTGACGATCGCGCAGGGCACGCCCCTGGCCGTCACGGCACCGCTCGACGGCGCCGAGTACTTCGTCCCGGGACCGCAGGACACGACGCCCGTCGTCGTCTCGGGCACGGGCCAGGTCGGGGCGACCGTCGAGGTCGACCTCGGCGACGGCCTCGTCGGCCAGGTGGTCGTCCCGGTCTCGGGCCAGTGGTCCGTCGCGGTCGTCGGCGTCCCGGTCGGTCCGCACACGGTCTCGGTGACCCAGAGCATCAACGGCTCCACCTCGGACGCCGTCACGCGGGACGTCCTGGTCAGCGTCGGCGGCGACGTCGTCATCACGGCGCCCGTCCCCGGCACCCAGCTGGTGGTCGCCGACGACCAGGGGACCGCTCCGGTCACCATCGCGGGCACCGGCGTGGCCGGTCTGCCCGTCACCGTCACGGTGGACGGCGTCGACCAGGCCCCGGTCGCCACCGACGCGCAGGGCGCCTGGTCCCTCGTCCTGACCGGGGTCGCCGTCGGCGACCACGTCGTGGGCGCGAGCCAGCAGCAGGGCCCCGACCTCCTCGAGGCCGAGCCGACGGACTTCTCGGTGGTCTCGGCCGAGGCCGACCTCTCCATCACCGCACCCGGTGACGGCGACGTCGTCACGGTCGCCGGCGCCGACAGCACCACCGCCGTCGTCGTGACCGGGACGGCCTACCCCGGTGCGTCCGTCGAGGTCACCCTGGCCGGCGTGGTCGTCCCGACGACCGCCGGGCCCGACGGGCTCTGGTCCGTCACGGTTCCGGGCGTCCCCGTGGGTGACCAGGTCGCCTCCGCGACCCAGACGGTCGGTGGCACGACGACCACCGAGCCCGTCACCCGGGCCTTCGAGATCGTCTCCGGGGCCGACGTGGTCATCACGACGCCCGCCGCCGACATCCGCTACGTCGTCGCCTCGCCCGCGGCCACGCAGGACGTCCCGGTCGCCGGCACCGCCCAGCCGGGCGCACGGATCACCGTGACCCTCGACGGCGCCGAGGTCGGCAGCACCCTCGCCGACCCCGTCACCGGGGCCTGGGCGGTCACGCTCGTCGGCGTCGGCGTCGGAGAGCGCGTCCTCGGGGCCTCACAGGCGGTGCGGGACACCGTCCAGCAGGCCGACACGCGCGTCGTGACGATCGACCCGGCCGCCCCGCTGACCATCGTCGCCCCGGCCGACGGCGTCCCGATCGTCCTCGCCGACCCGTCCTCGACCACGACGCTCGTCGTGTCGGGCCAGGCCGAGCCGGGCGCGGTCGTCCGCGTCGACCTCGGCGACGGCTTCACCGACACGGTCACTTCCGGCACCACGACGGGTGCCTGGACGGTGTCCTTCGCCGGGGTGCCCGTGGGCACGCGGACCGTCACCGCCACCCAGACGGTGGGCACCTCGGTCTCGGCTCCCGAGACCCGGGTGGTCCGCATCCTCGCCGGCGACCCCCTCGTCGTCCTGACCCCCGCCGACGGTTCCGTCGTCGACGTGGCCGGGCCCGAGGTCGTGACCACGGTGACCGTCTCCGGCACCGCCGCGGCGGGAGCCACGGTCGACGTGGTCCTCGATCCCGCGACGGGCGCCGACCTCGCCGCCACGACGACGGCCGACGCGGCCACGGGCCGGTGGTCCGTGGACGTCCCGGGCGTGCCCGTGGGCGCGGCCGACCTGTCGGTGACGCAGAGCATCGGCGGCACCACCTCGCCGGCGCAGGAGAGCTCGTTCGAGATCCGCGCGGCCGCCCCGGTCGTCATCGTCGACCCGGACGACACCGTGTTCACGGTGCTCGACCCGGCCGGCACCGTGGACGTCCCCGTCTCGGGCACGGCGTCCCCTGGCGCCCCGGTCTCGGTCCGACTGAACGGGGGAGCGGCCGTCACCACGACCGCCGACCCGACGTCCGGCGACTGGTCCGTCCTCTTCGCCGACCTGCCGACCGCCGTCTACCAGGTGACGGCGTCGCAGACCGTGGCCGGCACGACCTCGACCCCCGTCGCGGCCGGGTTCCGGATCGTGGTCGGTCCCGGGTTGGAGGTCCTGCAGCCCGAGCCCGGTGACGTCGTGACCGTCGCCGACGCGACCGCCTCGACGGCCGTCACGGTCAGCGGCACGGCCGCACCCGGGGCGACCGTCCGCGTCGACCTCGGCGTCGACCTCGTGGCCTCGACGATCGCCGACCCGACCACCGGCGCCTGGAGCGTCGTCGTGGCCGGCGTCACGGTCGGCGAGCGCACGCTCACCGCCACCCAGGCGCTCGGCACCTCGGTGTCGCCCGCCGTCACCCAACCCCTCTCGGTGGTCTCCGCCGCCGCGGTCGTCATCGAGGCCCCGGCCGTCGGGACCGTCGTGGCGGTGGCGACGCCGGACGCGACGACCGACCTGGTCGTGTCGGGCACGGCCGAGCCGGGCGCCTCGATCGCCGTCGACCTCGGCGACGACCTGACCGGCACGGTCACGGCCGACGGCACGACCGGCGCGTGGAGCGTCACCGTGCCGGGCGTCCCGGTCGGCGACCGCACCATCGCGGTCACGCAGACCGTCGACGGCTCGACCTCGACCCCGGTCACGCGGGACGTGTCGATCGTCGTGGCCCCCGCCGCGCCCGCGATCGTCACCCCCGCCCCCGGTGCGACGGTCTCCCTGCTCGACCCGGCCGGCACCACGTCGGTCGTCGTCTCGGGCACCGGTGAGCCCGGCGCCACCATCGCCGTCTCGCTCGGCACGGGCCTCACGGCCGGCGCCACCGTCGGGCCTGAGGGTGACTGGCAGACGACCGTCGACGGAGTCCCCGTCGGCGACTACACCCTGACCGCCACGCAGACGATCCGAGGCGCGACCTCGGCCGCGGCGACGCAACCGTTCACGGTCGCGGCGGCAGCGGGTCTCGTCGTCGACCGGCCCACCGACGGCACGACGGTCGTCGTGCTCGCCGCGGGCGACACCGCCCCGGTGGTCGCGTCCGGCACGGCCCAGCCCGGAGCGACCGTCACGGTCGACCTCGGTGACGGCCTGGTCGGGACCGTCGTGGCCGACCCGACGACCGGCGCCTGGAGCGTCACGGTCGACGGCGTCCCGGTCGGCGACCGCACCGCCTCGGTCACCCAGACCGTCGACGGCGCCGTGTCGACCCCGATCACGCGGGACGTGTCGGTCGTCGTGGCCGCCCCGGTGACGATCACCTCGCCGCCCGCCGGGTCGTCGATCGTCGTCCGTGACGCCGACGACACCACCGACGTCACGGTCACCGGCACGGGTCAGCCCGGCGCCACGGTCGTGGTCGCGGTGGGCGACGACCTCTCCGAGACGACGACGGTGACCCCCGAGGGCACCTGGACCGTCACGGTGGGCGACGTGCCCGTCGGCTCGTACCCGGTCGTCGTGACGCAGACGGTGCCGGCCGGTTCGACGACTCCCGCCACCCAGCAGCTCGACGTGGTGGTCGGCACCCCGGTCACCATCACCGAGCCCGCCCCGGGTGCCACGGTCGTCGTCCTCGACGGCCGGACGACGCCGGTCACGGTGTCGGGCACCGCCCAGCCCGGCGCGACCGTCACGGTCTCGCTCGGTGGCGACCTGACCCAGGCCGTCACGGCCGACCCGACGACGGGGGCGTGGACCACGACCTTCGACGCGGTGCCGGTGGGTGCCGGACCGATCTCGGTGGTGCAGCAGTACGGCACCGTCACGACGGTCCCCGTGACCCAGCCGTTCGCGGTGGTCGCGGCAGACCCGATCCGGATCACCGACCCGGCGACGGGCACGCGCCTCCTCGTGCCGTCCGCCGCCTCGACGGTGGACCTGCCGGTGTCCGGTTCGGCCCAGGCCGGCGCGACCGTCGCGGTGACGCTCGACGACGGCACGGCCGTCACGGTCGACGTGGACGACGACGGCGACTGGTCGACCACCTTCGCGGGGGTCGGCGTGGGCGAGCACGTGGTGTCCGCGACGCAGACCGTCGGCGGGGTCGAGTCGGCTCCGGTCACGACCACGGTCGTGGTCGAGGCCGCCGCGACGCTCACGATCACGGCACCGACCGACGGCCAGCAGTACCAGGCGGGCGACGCCGGCACCGCGCCGGTCGTCGTCCGTGGCCAGGGGCAGCCGGGCGCACCCGTCGCCGTCACGGTCGACGGGGGAGACCCCGTCACCACGACGGTCGACGCCTCGGGCTCGTGGCAGGTGCCGGTGGTGCTCGGCACCGGGACGCACACGGTCTCGGCCGTGCAGACCATCGGAGGCGCCGCGAGCGCTCCCGTCGAGGTCTCGGTGGTCGTCGTGCCCATCCCGGCCGACCCCGCCGCCGCGCCCACCATCACCTCGCCGGCCGACGGACAGCTCGTCGTCGACACCGACGGCGACGGCTTCGTCGACCTGCCGGTCACCGGAACGGGCGAGCCCGGAGCCACCGTCACCGTCTCCGTCGGCGGCATCACGCAGACGACCACCGTCACCGACGGGGGCACCTGGTCGGTGACCCTGCCGGCGGTCCCGGTCGGCACCCGCACCGTGATCGTCGAACAGACGGTCGGCGGCGTCGTCACCGGCAGCGCGTCGGTCGACGTCACCCTCGCCCCCGCCGCCGAGGTCGCGCCGCTCGTGGTCACCTCGCCCGAACAGGGCTCGATCCTGCCGGCGGGCACGGCGGGGACGGCGGACGTCCTCGTCGGCGGTTCGGCCCAGCCGAACGCCTCGGTGGCCGTCAGCATCGACGGCGGCCTCCCGGTCGTGGTCGACGTGGACGCCGACGGCGCCTGGTCCACCACCCTGGTGGGGGTCGAACAGGGGCAGCACACCCTGTCCGTGACCCAGACCGTGGGAGGCGCGGTGTCGGCCCCCGAGACCGTCGTGTTCACGGTCACGGCGGCCGCGAGCACCGACGCCGTCGTCATCACCTCGCCGGCACCCGGCGCGTTGATCGCCGACGTCGACGGGAACGGCCTCGAGGACGTCACGGTGACGGGCACCGGCACACCCGGCGCGCTCGTCACGGTGGACCTCGGCGGCGGACCGACGCAGTCGGCGACGGTCGGGGCCGACGGCACCTGGGCGGTCGACTTCACGGACGTCCCGGTCGGCGCCTACGTCGTCACGGCGACGCAGACCGCGGACGCGGGCACGACCACGGTGAGCCAGGACCTCCTGATCGCCTCGGTCGACCCCGTGGTGATCACCAGCCCGGTGGCCGGCTCGGTCCTGCAGGCCGGAACCGGCGGCACGACGCCCGTGACGGTCGTCGGGACGGCGGAACCCGGTGCCACGGTGACGGTGCAGCTCGACGACGGCACCGCGCAGGTCGTCCAGGCCGACCCCGGGACGGGGAGCTGGACGGTCGTCCTCGCGGGCGTCGCCGTCGGACCCCACGTGGTCGCCGCGACCGAGACGATCGCGGGCGCCACGTCGGCCCCGGTCACCACCGGGTTCACCGTCGCGGCGGCCAGCGGGACCCCGGGCACGCCGGGCGACCCGGGCACTCCCGGGACGCCCGGGACCCCCGGTACCCCTGGCACCCCCGGCTTCCCGGGTCTGCCCGGACCGGGTGGCGGCACCGGCACCGGTAACGGCACCGGCACCGGCACCGGCAACGGTGGGGGAGCGGTCCCGACCGGCTCCGTCTCGGGCCTGGCGTACACGGGGTCGGACGCCCTCGGCTGGTTCTCCCTCGCGGCCTTCGCCTTGCTGATCGGCCTCGGCCTCGTGTCGGCGACCAGGGTCCGCCGTCGCGCGAGGGGGTCCGCCGAGTAGTCCACCCCGGCCGGGAGCCGCACCCGAGGGCCCGTCGACACGACGGGCCCTCTCGTGCGCCCGGGGCACCGCCAGGGGGCCCCGACGGCGACTCCCGCCGTCGACCGTTGTCGGTCGCCCCGACTACTCTTGCTCTGTGGTCACCGCCCTGTATCGCCGTTACCGGCCAGAGAACTTCGCCGAGCTCATCGGGCAGACGCAGGTGACCGATCCGCTCCGCACGGCACTCCGCACCAACCGCGTGAACCACGCCTACCTCTTCAGCGGGCCGCGCGGTTGCGGCAAGACGACGTCCGCGCGCATCCTGGCCCGCTGCCTCAACTGCGCCCAGGGTCCGACCGACACCCCGTGCGGCGTCTGTGCGTCGTGCGTCGAGCTCTCACGCGACGGCGGCGGCTCGCTCGACGTCATCGAGATCGACGCGGCCAGCCACAACGGCGTCGACGACGCCCGCGACATCCGTGACCGGGCCGTGTTCGCCCCGGCTCGCGACCGCTTCAAGATCTTCATCCTCGACGAGGCCCACATGGTCACCCCGCAGGGCTTCAACGCCCTGCTGAAGGTCGTCGAAGAACCGCCCGAGCACGTCAAGTTCATCTTCGCGACCACCGAGCCCGACAAGGTGATCGGCACCATCCGGTCCCGCACCCACCACTATCCGTTCCGCCTCGTGCCCCCGGCCCAGATGCTCGAGTACGTCCACGAACTCTGCGAGAGCGAGTCGGTCGAGGCGGCCCCGGGCGTGCTGCCGCTCGTGGTCCGCGCCGGCGGCGGGTCGGTGCGCGACACCCTCTCGCTCCTCGACCAGCTGATGGCCGGCAGCGAGGACGGCGCCATCCAGTACGAGCGCGCCGTCGCGCTGCTCGGGTACACCCATGCATCGCTGCTCGACGACGTCGTCGAGGCGCTGGGCGCCCGTGACGGCGCTGCCGCGTTCGCTGCGGTCGACCGCGTCGTCCAGACCGGGCAAGACCCTCGGCGGTTCGTCGAAGACCTGCTCGAACGCCTGCGCGACCTCATCGTCGTCGGGGCGACCGTCGAGGGTGCCTCGGCCGTGTTGCGGGGCGTCACGGCCGACGAGCTCGACCGTCTCGTGCACCAGTCGCACGCCTTCGGCGCCGCCGAGCTGTCGCGCTCGGCCGACGTCGTCAACCGCGCTCTCACCGACATGACCGGGGCCACCTCGCCGCGGCTGCACCTCGAACTGATGATCGCGCGCGTCCTCGTCCCCGAGAGCGACCAGACCGGCCGGGGCGCCCTCGCCCGGGTCGAGCGCCTCGAACGACGCGTCGGGGTCGAGGGCTCGGGCTCCGGTCCGTCCGCCGCGCCCGGTCCGTCCGCTGCGCCGTCGTCGCAGGGGGCTGCCCGGCCGGCCGAGGTCCGGCCCGCGGCGGGCCGATCGACGCCTCCCGTCGCCGCGTCGGCTCCGACCGCGCCGGCCCCGTCCGCCTCGCCCGTCGAG
>NZ_JACYNS010000035.1:0-23750 GCF_014839405.1 Frigoribacterium sp. CFBP 13605
GGCCTCGGGCCGCGAGGTCGCCGACGTGGCCGCCGACCCGGCCGGTGCCGCCGAGCGCGCGGCCGGGGAGTGGGGCTGCACGGTGCTCGTCAAGGGGCACCGCACGTACGTCGCCTCGCCCGGCGGCACGCGCCTCGTCGCCGCCAGCGCGCCGACGTGGTTGGCCACCGCCGGCGCGGGCGATGCGCTCGGGGGAGTCCTGGGGGCCCTGGTCGCGACGCACGCCGACGAGATCGCCGCGGACGAGGAGGCGCTGGCCCGGTCGGCCGCGACGGCTGCGGTGCTCCATGGCCTCGCGGCGTCCCGGGCGGGTGCCGGCGGACCGTTCACGGTGCTCGGCCTGGTCGACGCCCTCCCCGCCACGATCGCCGAGTTGCTGCGCCGGGGCTGAGCCGGGCCCAGGCGCACGGCACGACGAGTTGAGCGTCGCACCGCCGACATCGGCGGTGCGACGCTCAGGTCGTGGTGCGGCGCTCGACGCGCGAGCGCCCGGGACTCAGGAGGCGGGGGTCGCCGCCACGAGGAACTCGACCGTTCCCTGGTCTTCGACCTTGACGAAGCCGAGGCTCGGCGCGTCGACGCCGTAGTCCGAGAAGGTCACCGGGATCGACCCGCTCACCTGGACACCGTCGCCCGACAGGGCCGCCTGCAGGGGCACCGTGACGGTCTTCGTGACGCCGTGCATGGTCAGCTCGCCGGTCGCGTCCACCTTGGCCACGTCACCGTCGGAGGGGACGGCCGCCTCGATCGGCTGGGTCAGCGTGAACGTGGCCGTGGGGTACTGGTTCACCTGCATGGCCGTGCCCCGGAAGTAGTCGTCGCGGTTGCCGCTGTCGGTCGCGATCGAGGCGACGTCGACGTCGATGGTGGCCGCCGAGATGGTCGTCCCGTAGACGGTGATCGTGCCGGAGACCTGGTCGGTCTTGCCGACGACGGTGACGTCGGTGCCGTTCAGCACCTCGTCGACGCGGTAGCCGGCCGTGCTGCCGTCACCGATGCTCCAGTCGCCTGCGAGCTGGCTGGGGTCGAGCGTGCTCGACCCGGGGGTGAGGGAGGCGGTGGGCGCGGCCTCGGGTTGGCCGACGATCACGTCGCGGTAGAAGGCCGGCCCGGCGAAGGCCGCGGTGGCCCCCAGGACGACGACGGCTGCGGCGACGCCGAGCCCGATCTTGGTCTTCTTCTTCATGGTCTTCGTCCTTCGGAGGGGTCGGCGTGACGCGCGGCGAGTCCACGGGGCTGAACCGATGGTGACGTGTCTCCTTCGCAAGAACCTGGGAGACGCAGGTGAAGACGGTGGGCGCCCGAGCGGGCCGAGTCGGACCGGGCCCGGGTCCAGAGCTGGCCCTGGCCCGGGGCCGGTGCCGGGGCCGGTGCCGGTCGATCCCGGTCAGTGAGCGGTGAACCGCGTGAGGAACTCCTGGGTGCGCACCTCGCGGGGGGCCGTGAAGAGCTGCGCGGGCGGACCCTGCTCGGCGATCCGGCCCCGGTCGAGGAAGACGACCCGGTCGGCGACGTCGCGGGCGAAGGCCATCTCGTGCGTCGCCATGAGGATCGTCGTGCCGACCTCCTTCAGCGTGCGCACGAGGTCGAGCACCTCGCCCACCAGCTCGGGGTCGAGGGCGCTCGTGATCTCGTCGAGCAGCAGCACGGCGGGTCGCGGGGCGAGGGCCCGGGCGATGGCGACCCGCTGCTGCTGTCCGCCCGAGAGGCGGTCGGGGTAGGCGCCGGCCTTGTCGCCGAGACCCACGCGCGTGAGGACCTCGAGGGCACGCTCGTTCGCCGCGGCCTTGGGTTGGCGCAGCACGTGGCGACTGGCCAGGGCGACGTTGTCGAGCACGGTCAGGTGCGGGAAGAGGTTGAAGTGCTGGAAGACGACGCCGATGCGGGCCCGGACGGCGTCGACGCGCACCCGGGGGTCGGTGATGTCGTCGTCGCCGAGCACGATGCGTCCGTCGTCGATCTGCTCGAGCAGGTTCACGGTGCGGAGCAGCGTCGACTTGCCCGAGCCGCTGGCGCCGATCAGCGCCACGACCTCGTCCCGCGCGACGTCCAGGTCGATGCCGTCGAGCACGACCGTGTCGCCGAAGGACTTGCGGACCCCTTCGAGGCGCAGCACTGTCTCGGGGCTGGGGCTGGGGCTGGGGCTGGGGCCGGGGCCGAGGGCTGCGGGGGTGACGGGCACCGCGCCTCCTGGGGTGGGGTCGGGGGTGGAGATGCTCATACGACGCTGCCCGCCTGTTCGCGACGACGGAGGCGCGCCGACAGCCAGTCGGTCAGCCAGATGGTCGGCAGGGCCAGCAGCACGAACAACAGCCCGGCGAGCACGTAGGGCGTGAAGTTCGCCGCGGTCGCGGTCTCGATCTGGGCGGCGCGGACGGCGTCGACCGCCCCGAGCACCGAGATGAGACCGACGTCTTTCTGCATCGAGACGAAGTCGTTCATGAGGGCGGGCGTGACCTTGCGCAGTGCCTGCGGGAACACGACGAGGCGGAGGGTCTTGGCGTGGCTGAGGCCGAGCGACCGGGCCGCGAGGCGCTGCGACGGGTGGACGGCGTCGATGCCGGCGCGGATGACCTCGGACACGTAGGCCGAGTAGGTGAGGACCAGCGCGATCGTGCCCCAGAACTCGGCGGGCAGGCGTGGGATGCCGAGCCCGAGGCCCGGCACGCCGAAGCCGACGAGGTAGAGCACGATGATCAGCGGCATGCCGCGGAAGAGGTCGGTGTAGCCCCGCACCAGCGCCCGGACGGGGAAGAAGACCGGACCCCGCAGGGTGCGCAGTGCCGACAGGACGGTGCTGACGACGGCCACGCCGACGGCGGCGACCAGCAGGACCCGCACGTTCAGCCAGAGGCCCTCGATCACGCGGGGCCACGCCGACGCGAAGGTGGCCCCGTCGAGGAAGCTGAACTGCACTCGGGACCAGCCGGGCGTGCTGGTGACCGCCCACCACGCGAGGGCGGCGAAGGCGACCGTGCTGACGGCGGCGATCACCACGGAGCGGGTCGACTGTCGTCGACGGAAGGCGCGCCGGTCGAGTTCGAGGTCGCTGACGGCCACCGGGCCGGCCGCGACCGTACGAGGCGCTACGACAGCTCTTTCACGTCGTAGTCGGCCAGCCACTGCTTCTGCAGCTCGGCGAGCGTGCCGTCGGCCCGGAGGTCGTCGACGGCCTTCGTGACGTCGGCGGTCAACGAGCTGCCGAGCGGCAGGACGATGCCGAGCTGGTCGCTCGCCCCGTCGGTGGCGGGCAGCTGGCCGAGCACGACGCCGCCCTCGACGAAGTACGTGGCCGTGGGGACGTCGAGCACGATGGCGTCGACCTGGCCGGCCTCGAGGGCCGCCTTGGCGTCGTCGTTCGAGTTGTAGGCCTGGACTCCGCCCTCGGGGTCGATGGCGTCCTCGGCGGCGGTGAAGCTCGTCGTGCCGCTCTGGGCGCCGATGGCGAGGCCCTTCAGGTCGGCGATCGAGGTGGCGTCGGCCGCGGAGGTGCCGGGCAGGGTGACGACCGCCTGGCGCGTCTCGTAGTAGGCGGGCGAGAAGTCGACGGCCTTCTTGCGCTGGTCGGTGATCGAGAACTGCTGCAGGTTGAGGTCGAAGGTCTTCGGCCCGGGCGCGATGGCCTCGTCGAACGTGGTCCGCACCCAGACGACGTCGGAGTCGTCGTAGCCCAGCTTCTCGGCGACCGCGTAGGCGACGGCGGCCTCGTAGCCCTTGCCCGAGGTCGGGTCGTCGTCCTCGACCCACGGGCCGTAGGCCGGTTCACCCGTCGCGACGGTGATCTTGCCGTCGGTGACCGGAGCGACGGCCGCCCCGTCGGCACCCGCGCCCCCGTCGGACGAGCAGGCGGCGAGCGACCCGGCCAGCACGAGGGCGGCGGCGGTCGCGACGAGTCGGAGGGAGGCGGGTCTGCGCATGAGAGGGATCGTAGCGGCGACCGCGGACGTCGGCCGACGCATGACGCCCGGCGTCGGGGCCGGCGGCTAGCCTGTGGGCATGCCGACTTCCGTGCCCCCCGCGTCGGCCACCCCCGGGGCACCGATCGTCCGCGCGGCGCGGACGTCGGGCACCCGGCCCGTCGCCGACGGCCCGACGACGTTCGTCGACCGGGCGAGGTCGTTCGTGACGTCGCCGGTCGTGCTCGGCGTCGCCTTCGTGCTCGTGCACGCCTGGCTCGTCCGGCTCAACCTCGTCGGCGGCAACCGCACCCTGGGCGACGTCGACGTCGTCTACCGCACCTGGATGCAGCAGGGCGTCGGCGGGGGCGACTGGGTGGGCGTCGACCGACCGTGGGTCTACCCGCTGCTCGCCGCGGTGCCGATGCTGCTCGCCCGCCTGGGGGGCGACTCCGGGTACGGGGCCGTGTGGCTCGTGCTGGTGTCCCTGCTGAACGCCGGCGCCTTCGTCGTGCTCGTGGCGCGGCGGCGTGCCGGGTCCGTGGTCGCCGCCTGGTGGTGGCTGGCGTTCCTCGTCGCCCTCGGGCCGATCGCCCTCGGCCGCATCGACGCCGTCACGGTCTCGATCGCGCTGGTGGGGCTATTGCTCGTCTCGACACGGCCGTCGGCGGCGTCCGCCCTGCTCACGATCGCGGCCTGGGTCAAGGTCTGGCCCGCCGCTCTCGTGGTGGTCGCCGTCCTCGCCCTGCGTCGTCGGGTCGAGGTCGTCGTGGCGGCGGCGGTGACGAGTGCGGTCGTGGTGTCCGTCTCGCTCGTGCTCGGCAGCGGGTGGAACGTGTTCGGCTTCGTCGGCCAGCAGGCCGGTCGAGGTCTCCAGGTCGAGTCGCCCGCAGCCGTGCTCTGGCTCTGGCGCGCGGCCGCGGGGGTGCCCGGCACCTTCGTCTACTACGACCGCGAGATCCTGACGTACCAGATCGCCGGCGACGGGGTCGGGTTCGCCGCGAAGGCGATGAGCCTCGTGATGGCCGCGGTCGTGCTCGGCGTCGTGCTGCTGGGCTTGCGGGCCGTGCGCCGCGGGGTGACGGCCACGCGCCTCCTGGGTCCGTTGTCGCTCGCCGTCGTCGTCGCCCTGATCGTGACCAACAAGGTCGGTTCGCCGCAGTTCGTGGCCTGGCTCGCGGTGCCCGTCGTCGTCGGGCTCGTGCTCGCACGATCGGGCGGGCCGCGGTTCGTCGTGCCGGCGGTGGCGGCCGTGGTCGTCGCGGGGCTGACCCAGGTGGTCTACCCCCTCGAGTACGACGCCCTGCTCGCCGCGCGACCCGACCTGGTGGCCGTGGTCACCCTGCGGGCCGTGCTCGAGCTCGGACTGCTGGGGTGGACGGTCGTGACGCTCTGGCGCCTGCGGCCCGCACACGCGAGGATGGACGCATGATCGTCGCGTTCTCCGTCTCGCCCAGTGGTGCCGCTCCCGAGGGCGGGGCGTCCGCCGGCTCCGAGCCCGACTCGGTCCACTCGGCCGTCGCCGCCGCCGTCGCGGTCGTGCGGGCGTCCGGGCTGCCGAACCACACCTCGTCGATGTTCACCGAGATCGAGGGCGAGTGGGACGAGGTGATGGCCGTCGTCAAGGCCGCGACCGAGGCCGTCGGCGCCTTCGGCTCGCGCGTCTCCCTCGTGCTCAAGGCCGACATCCGGCCGGGACGCACCGGCGAACTGACCGGCAAGGTCGAACGACTCGAAGCCGCACTCGGCGACGCCTGACCGCATCACGCAGGGCCGGACCATCGTCGCGTCGGTCCGGCGTGGGGAACGGGACGCCGCCGTCAGCAGGCCGTGAGGGAGTCGACCCGCGACGAGAGGGCCTGCTGGCCTCCGAGCAGGACCACGTGCTCGGTCTGGAGGACGTCGAGGTCGTGCAGGATCGATGCGGGCACGCACGTGCCCGGCACGATGAACAGTGGCGACGAGGTCCGGGCTGCGAGGGCTGCGCCGGACAGCGCGTCGGGGTAGTTGACGCCGGTGGCGAGATAGACCGTGCCGGCTTCGTCGAACGCCCCGCGTGTGGTGTGGTGGGACACCTCGTAGCGATCGGCGCCGACGATCTGCCCGCCGCGGTCGGTGCCCGACAGGGACGTGGCGATGCCGGGGGACATGGCCCGCGGGCCTCCCACGCCGATGGCTGCAGGGCTGCCCAGATCGCCCCACAGCTCGCGCGTCGCGTCGTCGGCGCGTGCCGCCCGGCCGTCCACCATCACGAGCGGGGCGTCGGCCTCCGCAGCCGCGGCACCGGCCGAGAGGGCGTCCGCGAACCCCGAACCCGAGGCCAGGTACAGCACGCGGCCCGGTGAGGTGCCCGTGGTCGCGGCAGGGGCGTCGGACGAGACGAAGGCATAGCGCGCGATGGCTCGGGACGTCGCGTACCGATCGGCGCCACCGATGCGCACCACCGTCGAGCGCGGACCGCTCGTCGGGGTGGCCACGACGCCGAGGGCCTTCTCGACGTCCGGCGAGATCGAGACGGGACCACCGACGACGACGACCGTCTTCGGTCGCAGGCGCTTCAGCTCGGCGGCGACGACGTCGGGAACGGTGGTCGGGGTGACCAACAGGAGGGGGGCGTCGAGATGCGCCGCGGCCGGTCCGGCCGACAGCGCATCGGGGAAGCCCAGCCCGTTGGCGACGACGACCGTGCCGCCGGTCTCGGTGAACCGCGAGGACATGGCCGCAGCGACGGCGAAGCGATCGGGGCCGGAGATGCGGGTGGTGGTCTGACGAAGGGGCGGGAGGAGGACCGTTCCCACCGAGCGCGTCTCACCGCTGGCGACACGGAAGCGCGTCGCGTCGTCGCGGTTCTCCACACCGGGTGCGTAGCGTGGAGCGACGGCGGGGGCGGAGTCGTCGGTGCGGTTCAGGGGGAGGCCCGTCAACCGCACGACGTAGTCACCCGCCGGCAGCCCGTGGAACGCGAACGTCCCCTTCCGGATCGCCGCCCCCGTCGCGAGGTACCAACGACCTCGCGAGTCGGTCGTCCACGCTTCTGCGCTGAAGCCGACGTCGAGGGGGTCGTCGAGGACCGGGGTCACCGAACCCGTCAGGACGGCCGACTTCTCGACCTGCAGGTCGAGTCCCGAGAGCCGGGCGTCCTTGGCCACGGTCACGATCGTCGCGTCGGATTCGGCCGCGGCGCCCCCGAACCACGACGTCGAGAGGTCCGGCGCGTCGGGTGAGGGCCTGACCGAGGCGCGGATGCGGTAGCGGCCGGGGTCGACCGCGACCGAGTAGGCGCCTCTCGAGTCGGTCAGGGCCGACGAATGGTCGCCGGTGTCGACGTTGACGACCGAGATGTCGGCGTTGCCGACGGCGGCGAAGTCGTCACGACCCCCGCCGAGCCACACACGCCCCGCCAGGGCCTCCTGGACGACCAGTCGGGCGTCGACGTCGGTGACGGTCTGGCCGTCGGCCACGTCGAACCAGCGGGCTCCGGTGAGATCGTGGGCTCCACCCCAGTACTGGCTCCGGCGCGTGTCGCCGTCCTTGAACAGCACCGTGTAGCGACCCGCGGTCACGACCTCGAGGGTGTAGGCGCCCGTGGTGCGGTCGACGAACTGGGTCGAGCCCACCTCGGCTCCGTCGGGGCGGATCAACCGTGCCTCGGCGATGGAGTCGCTGCGCGAGGGATCCGTCCCCGTCAGGTGCCCGGTCACGTACCCCGTAGTCGCTGCGTGCGCCGGAGGGGGAACCGCCAGGCCGACCAGCGTGGAGACCAACACGAGCGCGACGACCGTCAGGGCCCCGACGAGGGTCCGCGTGGGAGGCCGGATCGGGTCGCCGGAGCCCCCGAGCCCTCGGAGGGTGGCGGCGGGGGAGGAGTCGGGTGCGGACATGCGAGAACCCATCGGGAAGGAACGGAACGCTCGAATCTAGCGGCACGGAGCGGCTCGACGCCAGATCGCTGGATGCGGGTGTTTCGCCGGACGGGTCGGAGTCCCGGCGGACGGTTGGCAACCGCCGGTCGAATCGATACGATCAGGAGGGAGGCGCGACGTGTCGCGCTCTTCCGCACGTGCCCTGCTCGATGACGAGCGAAGGTCGTTCCTCCCTTCTCCTCTGGCTCTTCTCGATCCGCAAAGGCCCGCTCGTGACCCACCTCTCCCGCCGTCGTCGCACGGCCGCCTTGATCGCCCTCGCCCTCGGCGGGTTCGGAATCGGCTCGACCGAGTTCGTCGCCATGGGACTCCTGCCGAACATGGCGGGCGACCTGCTGCCCGACCTCTACTCGCGGTCGGCCGACGCCGGCATCGCCCAGGCCGGCTGGTTGATCAGCGCCTACGCCCTCGGCGTCGTCGTCGGGGCCCCGACCATCGCCGCGATGTCGTCGCACTTCCCGAAGAAGAAGTTGCTCCTGGCGCTCCTCGCCGCCTTCACGGTCGGCACGATCGCGTCGGCACTGCTGCCGTCGTTCGGCTGGGTGCTGGCCGCCCGCTTCGCCGCGGGTCTGCCGCACGGCGCGTACTTCGGCATCGCGTCCATCGTCGCCGCGTCGATCATGGGTCCGGGCAACCGGGGCAAGGGCGTCGCGCTCGTCCTCAGCGGCCTGACGATCGCGAACGTCATCGGCGTGCCCTCGATCACCTGGCTCGGCCAGCAAGCCGGGTGGCGCGTCGCCTACCTCGCCGTGGCCCTCATCTTCGCCCTGACCTTCGCCGCCGTCGCCCTCGCCGTGCCGCACCAGGACGGCGACGCGTCCGCCTCGATGAAGCGCGAGCTGCGGGCGTTCAAGCAGCCCCAGGTGTGGCTCGTGATGGGCATCGGCGCCATCGGCTTCGGCGGGTTCTTCGCGGTCTACAGCTACATCGCCAACGCCGTCACCGAGGGCGCGGGCGTCTCCCAGGGCGTCGTGCCCTGGGTGCTCGTCACGGTCGGCGTCGGCATGACCATCGGGAACCTGCTCGGCGGTTGGCTGGCCGACCGGTCGCTCAAACTCGCCATGTACCTGGGCTTCGTCGGCCTCATCGCCGCGCTCTCGGCCTACGCGCTCACGTCGAGCTCGATCGTCGGCATCTTCGTCAGCACGTTCTTCGTCGGCCTCGTCGGCTCGAGCGTCGGCCCCTCGGTGCAGTCCCGCCTGATGGAGGTCGCGGGCGAGAGCCAGGTCATCGGCGCCGCCTTGAACCACTCGGCCATGAACCTCGGCAACAGCTTCGGCGCGTACCTCGGCGGCGCGGTCATCGCGGCGGGCCTCGGCTTCTCGGCACCCGGGTGGGTCGGCGTCGTGCTCGCCCTGGCCGGGGTCGTCCTGACCATGATCAGCTTCGGCATGCAGCGCCTCGACGACCGGCGCGGAGCGGCACGGGTCACGGCCGCCGAACGCGAGTCGGTCTCGGCCTAGCCGCCCTCGGGCCGCCGATGCGGGACGACAGGTCCCGAGGAGCCGCGGGTCGAGCAGACGACGAACGGCCCGGTTCCGAGGAGGCGCGGGTCATGCAGACGGCGAACGGCCCGGCCCCCGAGGGGGTCGGGCCGTTCTCCGCGTGAGGCCGGGCGTCAGAAGCTGGTCTGGGCCGGCGTGTCGGTCTGGAGGAGGATGCCGTCCTGGATGGCGCGCTTCCGGAGGGCGACCTTGGTGCCCACGTCGTAGCCGGCGACGCGGTACTTCTCGCGGATGCGCTTGAGGTAGCTCTTGGCGGTCTCTTCGCTGATGCCGAGCTGGTAGGCGACGGCCTTGACCGGCTCGCCACCGCCGTAGAGAGCCATGACGCGGCGTTCCTGCGCGCTGAGCTTCGGCACGCCACCCACCTCGGCGGCGTTGAGGGCCAGGTCGAGTTCGGCCGAGATGTACGACTCTCCCTTGGCGGCCGAGCGGATGGCCTCGACGATCATCTCGGCGTCCTCGCTCTTGACGAGGTACCCCAGGGCGCCGGCGGCGAGGGCCTCGCGCACCACGTTGGGCTCGGAGTAGGTGCTCATCAGCACGGTCTTGACGCCCGTCGTCTTGAGCGTGTTGATCTTGAGCGAGATCGGGATGTTGTCCTTCAGGTCGAGGTCGAGCAGGACGACGTCGACCGGGAACTCGGGGTGCGTGAGCAGCTCGGGCCAGGACGCGACGGCGGCGACCATCGAGATGTCGCTCGCGGCACCACGGATCCACTCGCTGAGGGCGCCCAGGAGCATCTTGTGGTCGTCTACGAGGGCGAGGCGGATGCGGTCGTCGTGGTCTGACACGTCGGGACCTTCTTTCAGGACGGAGTGGGGTTCATGCTACGGGCGGGGGTGGTGATGGGGCCGGGCCACGCGGGGTGCTCGGCGGGTCAGGCCTCGGCGGGGTTGTCCACGATGCAGTTGACCGAGATCTTGACGCTCGACTCGTGGGTCGAGACGACGTACTCACCGGCACGCTCGAGGGCGTTCCAGGTGGCGGGCGTGACGCGGTTGCGGCGGATGCCCGTGGTCGAGAGCACGACGGGCACGCAGACGCTGCGACCGGCGAAGGACTGGGACGCGGCGGTCACCGGGCCGAGGGTCAGCTGGATCGTCGTGCCCGGTGCGCGGCTCTTCGAGTCGCCGAGCAGCAACCAGACGCCCTGGAGCAGTCCGTCGCGCTGTGCCGGGGCGAGCAGGCCGGCGAGCGACGACGGGTCGACCAGCGCGACCGACCGGCCGAGGTACTCGGACTCGGTGACGGCGTGGTGCAGCCAGGTCTCGCGCCGGCCCTCGATGAGGTGCAGGCGCAGTTCGGTGGCGAGCGACGCGGCCTGCGACGCGACCTTGGGCGACAGGGGCAGGGGCACGTCGCCGTTCGCGACGCCGTCGAGCAGTTTCTCGGCCGCGAGGTCGAGTCGTGCCAGTTCGTCGCTGGCGAGCATGCCCACCGCGAATCGGGGCTGTGACACGTTGCTCTGCACGAGCACCCGGTCGAGTTCGACCTGCACCATGCGACGGAAGCGGTGCACGGCGAAGGTGGCGATGGCGCTCGGCAGGACGGCCAGGGCCACGACGGTGATCTGCTGCGGGCCCGAGTCGCTGGTCACGGGGGTCGAGAGGGCCACCATGACGACGAACGCCACGAAGAGCAGGGCGGTGGCCGTGACGACCTCTCGCACGGGCCTGAGGGTGACGATGGGCAGCAGGCCGAAGCCGACGGCGACGCTCGACGTGGCATAGGCGCCCACGTCGTGCAGCGGCCAGATGGCGACGAAGTCCAGCGTGACGACGACGGCCAGGACCACCCCGATCACGGCGAACACGCCCGTAGTCAACCGCTCGCCCCGGACGGTCACGAGCACGGCCGTGCCGATGAAGGTCGCCACGTAGAGCAGCCATGAGATCAGGACGGGGGCGACGTCGGGGTAGGCCGAGAGGTGGCTGAGGAAGAAGGCCAGGCCGTACACGGCCTGGAGCGCGGCGACCACGGCCGCGCCGACGCCCAGGTACCCGGTGCCGAGAGTGGCGCCGGCCGCACGGGCCTGGCGCAGCGATCGCGCTCCGGTCGAACTGATCGGCAGGCCGCGAGCGGCTCGGCGGCCCCGGACGATCCCGAAGGTGTTCTCGTCGACGCTCATCGCGGTGCCTCCAGGACGACGGTGGTGCCCGACCCGGGCGACGAGAACAGACGGGCGCTGCCGCCGACCTCGTGCAGCCGGCCGACGACGGACTCCTTGAAGCCCAGGCGCTCTTCGCTGATGCCGGCGAGGTCGAACCCGACGCCCGCATCCGTGACCATGGCACGGACCATCGAGTCGTCGTGGATGATCGTGACGTGGGCCTCGGTCACGCCGGCGTGACGCCGCACGTTCTCGAGGCACTCCGCGAGGGCCAGCAGGAACGCGTCGAGCACGTGGGTGGGCAGCAGGACCTGGCCGGTGCCGTGCCAGCTCACCTCGAGGCCCATGCGGCCGAAGCGCTGCTTGACCGACTCCAGGGTCTGGCCGAGCGGGGACTCCTCGACCGTCTCGAGGCTGTAGTCGCCCGACGCCTGCGGCTGCGGCGTGCCACCGAGACGGAGGTGGCGCAGCAGGCGTGCGTCCTCGGCGGCCTGGTCCTGGAGCGCCTGGGGCGTGACGCCGAACCCCGAGTGGGCGAGCAGGGTCAGCGTGGCCAGCACGGTGTCGTGCAGCAGGCGGGCGCCCTGCCGCCGCTGGGCCTCGGTCTCGCTGGCCTGACGTTCGGCCCGGTGGGCGTTGCCGATGCTGTAGATGCGGCGTGCCGCCAGGGGCACGGCGCGTCCGAGCCAGAGGCCCGTGACGAAGCAGGACACCCAGCCGAGCAGCACGGCCGCGACCGGGAAGGTGAACGGCGAGCCGGTCGCCAGGGCCACCAGGGTCAGTTCGACGACGAAGGCCACGACCGCCGTGGTCAGCCGTGGGCGACTGGACGAGAGCATGAGGCTGAAGGCGGCGGTCGCACCACCGGCCAGGGGGATGATCGCGGTGGCGAGCGGACCGTCGTCGGGGCCACCGGCGGGCAACAGGGCCACCACGGTCGCCGCGATGCCCGAGGCCAGCCCGACCGGGACCCAGACGCGGGCGCGCGGCCCGGTGACGAAGAGCAGCGACACGACGAGCAGAGCGGCGAGCGGGGCGATCGCCGCGAGGTGCAGGGGGTCGGTCACACCGGGGATGGCCAGGGCCACGACCGAGACCGCCGCGCAGGCGAGCCCCAGGGTGCGGGTCGTGCTGCTGAGCAGACGATCGCGCTCTTGGGCGAAGATGTCCATGATTCGTGAGTGGCTTCCGACGGTGGCGTCACGGCTGCCGGGTGGCTGGCGACTCCTCATGTTTTCACACCCAGCCCCCTCTCAGGGGGTCGTGCACGGCCCGAAACGCCGATTGTCGGGGTAACGATCCGGTCGCGATGCGGAACTGTACCCCGTGGTGTCCACCGAACTGGGGTCAGTCGAGCAGACGGCGCAGCTGGGCGCCCACCGCGTCGCCTTCGATGAGGAATCCGTCGTGCCCGTAGGGGCTCTCGACCACGGCCACGCCGTCGCCGTCCAGGCCGTGCCGCAGGTGTCGTGCGATGACCCGCTGGTCGGACACGGGGAAGAGCCGGTCGCTGTCGACGCCGAGCACCAGCGTCGGAGCCGTGATGCGGTTCAGCGCCGCCGCCACGCCGCCCCGGTCCCGCCCGACGTCGTGCGAGTTCATGGCACCGAGCAGGGTCACGTAGCTGCCCGCGTCGAAGCGGCGGGTGAACTTGTTGCCGTGGAAGTCGAGGTAGCTCTCGACCTGGAACCGTCCCGGACCGCCCAGCGGCGAGATCTCGCTCTGCCAGCTGCGACCGAAGCGGGCGTTCAGTTCGTCGGGCGAGCGGTAGTTGAGCAGGGCCATCCGCCGGGCGAGGGCGAGGCCGCGGTACGGGCCGTCGACCGCGTCGTAGTAGTCGCCGCCGTCGAAGGCGGCGTCCATCCGGATGGCCTCGTACTGCACCGTGTTCAGGGCGATCTGGTCGGCGCTCACGACCGGCGGCGCGGCCAGCACCGCGAGCCGGGCGACGCGCGAGGGGTGAGTGATCGCCCACTCGAGGGCGTGCATGCCGCCCATCGACCCGCCGACGACCGCGGCCCACCGCTCGATGCCGAGGTGGTCGGCCAACGCCGCCTGGGCGGCGACCTGGTCCCGGATCGTCAGGTGGGGGAACCTCGACCCCCACTCGACGGCGTCCGGAGCGAAGGACGAGGGGCCGGTGCTGCCCTGGCAGCCCCCGAGCACGTTCGGTGCGACGACGAACCAGCGGTCGGTGTCGATCGCGAGTCCCGGGCCGACGACGCCGTTCCACCAGCCCGCCGTGGGGTGGCCGGGGCCAGCCGCGCCGACGACGTGGCTGTCGCCGGTGAGGGCGTGCGAGACGAGCACGGCGTTGCTCCGCCCGGCGTCGAGTTCGCCCCAGGTCTCGACGGCGAGCCGCGGTCGGGGCAGCGTGACGCCGCTCTCGAGCACGAGGTCGTCCAGGGTCACGAACGACCGCCCGCCGGGGTCGTCGCCGTCGCGCCAGGCTCCGGTGACCGGCGGCCGGCCGAGCATCGCCAGGCGCGTGCGCTCGCTGATGACGCTCGACGGGACGGTGTCCTCGGGTGTGCTCTGCCAGTCCATGTGACGTCCATCCTGGACGAGCCGAGGAGGCGCGGTGCGTTTGTTACGCACACCGCGCCTCCTCGAGTCCACCGCGCAGGCCCCGACCGGCCGGCGCCCGTCCTAGCTGCTGCGGAGCGCCTCCCGGGTGACGGCGCGCGCCGCCGCGAAGCCCGCGTCGAGGTCGGCCTTCAGGTCGTCGACGTTCTCGAGGCCCACCGAGAGGCGGACGAGCCCCGGCGTGACGCCGGTCGTGAGCTGCTGCTCGGGGGTGAGCTGCGAGTGCGTCGTCGAGGCGGGGTGGATCACGAGGCTGCGCACGTCGCCGATGTTCGCGAGGTGGCTGAAGAGCTCGAGGGCGTCGACGAGCGCTCGGCCGGCGTCGACTCCTCCCTTGAGCTCGAAGGACAGCACGGCCCCGACGCCCTTGGGCGCGTACTTGTTCGCCGCCGCGTACCACGGGCTCGTCGGCAGGCCCGCGTAGTACACCGCGGCGACGTCGTCGCGGGCGTCGAGCCACTCCGCCACCTCTTGCGCGTTCTGGACGTGTCGCTCGATCCGCAGGCTGAGCGTCTCGATGCCCTGGATCAACGAGAAGGCCGTGTCGGGGCTGTTGGACGCCCCGAGGTCGCGCAGCAGTTGCACGCGCGCCTTGATGACGTAGGCGAGCGCGTCGCCGACGGCCTGCGTGTAGACGGCCCCGTGGTACGACGGGTCGGGCTGCGTCAGACCGGGGAAGCGCTCCGCGTGGGACGACCACGGGAAGGTCCCGCCGTCGACGATGAAGCCGCCGATGACGGTGCCGTGCCCGCCGAGGAACTTCGTCGCCGAGTGCACGACGATGTCGGCCCCGTGCTCGAGCGGCCGGATCAGGTACGGCGTCGCGATCGTGTTGTCCACGATCAGCGGGACGCCCTCGGCGTGCGCCACCCCGGACACCTTCTCGAGGTCGAGGATGTTGATCTTCGGGTTGCCGATCGTCTCAGCGAAGAACAGCTTCGTGTTCGGACGCACGGCGCGGCGCCACTCGTCGGCGTCGTCCTGGTTCTCGACGAACGTCGTCTCGATGCCGAGCTTCGCGAGCGTGTACTTGAAGAGGTTGTACGTGCCGCCGTAGATCGACGACGACGACACGATGTGGTCGCCCGCCTCGGCGATGTTCAGCACGGCGAAGGACGACGCGGCCTGGCCCGACGACACCAGCAGGGCACCCGTCCCGCCCTCGAGCGCGGCGATGCGCTTCTCCACGACGTCGTGGGTGGGGTTCATGATGCGCGAGTAGATGTTGCCGTTCTCGGCGAGGGCGAAGAGGTCCTGCGCGTGTTGCGCGTCCCGGAAGACGTACGACGTCGTCTTGTAGATCGGCGTGGCGCGGGCATGGGTCGTCGGGTCGGGCTGGGCCCCGGCGTGGATCTGCTGCGTCTCGAACTTCCAGGCGGGCTGGGCGTCGGTCATGGTGTGCTCCTGCGGTCGGGTGCGTGGGCCGGGGGCGTCGGCGGGGGTCTGCGGTGACAGCCACGGTACGGACCGTGCCCCCGACCGTCCACGATGCCGGACACGGGACGTAACGGGGCCGCTAGCGTGGGGCGGTGCGCCCGCAGCGGGCGACGACCACGAACGAGGCAACAGGAGGCAGACGTGGCGAAGCGGGTCGTGGTGACGGGAGCGAGCTCGGGCATCGGAGCGGCGACGGTGCGGTCGTTCCGCTCGCGCGGCTGGGAGGTCCTGGCCGTCGCGCGACGCGAGGACCGCCTCCGGGCGCTCGCCGACGAGACGGGGGCGGCCTGGTTCCGGGCCGACCTCACCAGCGACGACGACGTGGCCGCCCTGCGGGCCCACGTCGAGGAGACCGGACCGTTGCACGCCCTCGTCAACAACGCGGGTGGGGCGTTCGGACTCGACAGCGTCGAGAACGGCTCGATCGACGACTGGCAGCGCATGTTCGACGTCAACGTGCTGGGCACCAAGCGCGCGGTCACCGCCTTGCTGCCGTCGCTCCGCCGCGGAGCCGAGGAGGCGCGGGGTGCCGACATCGTGACCGTCACGTCGATCGCGGGTCACGTCGCCTACGAGAACGGCGGTGGCTACAACGCCTCGAAGTTCGCCGAGCACGCCCTCGTGGCCGTGCTGCGGCTCGAGCTGGCCGGGGAGCCGATCCGGGTGATCGAGATCGCGCCGGGCATGGTGCACACCGAGGAGTTCTCGCTCGTGCGCTTCGGCGGCGACCAGGACCGCGCCGACGCGGTCTACCGCGACGTCGAGTCGCCGTTGACGGCCGACGACGTGGCCGAGTCGATCGTGCACTCGGTCGAGCTGCCGGCCCACGTCAACCTCGACCTGGTGACCATCAAGCCCGTGGCCCAGGCGGCGACGTACAAGGTGGCCAAGGGCGAGCTCAGGGTCAAGAAGGACTGACCGAGCCGGCCCCGCCGTCCGAGCGGCTCTCGCGCAGCGCCGCGAGGTCGCCCTCGACGAGGTCGCGCAGGCGCTCGTGGCGCCCGTCGTCGTAGTCGTCGGCCGGGCGCGCGGCCCAGCCGAGCCGGTCGACGACCGTCTGCCCGACGTCGTCCCACGCCCGCGACCGGGCGTCCGCGACGACCTCGGCCACGAAGTCGTCGTCCTCCCGGCGGGCGGCCAGCGCCCGGGCCACTCCCTTCGACGCGGCCTCGCGGAGCTTCAGGGCGTCGGCGTCCTCGGGACGGTAGTCGAACTGGTGACGGGACTGGCCATACGACCGGCCGGTCATCCGACGCAGTCGGCGGACGCGCACCGCGGCCGACGTCTGCTCGGCCGTCAGGCGGTCGATCTCGTCGCGGGTGACCCGCGTCGCGACGTCCTCGTCGAACGGGAGGCGCTCCTGCAGGGCACGGCGGATGATCTGGTTCGTGACGGCCACCACCAGGGCCGCCCGGACGATCAACAGGCCTTCGTCGACCGCGCGCTCGAGCGCCGTGCGTTCCGCGCGACGGCGCGTTCCCGGTCCGTGGGGCACTGGTCGACGTCCTCTCGTGGTGGCGGGTCAGGCCCCGACCCTACCGGCGCGCGGGGGAGCGACGACCGGGTGGGCGGGGCCGCGACGGGTGGGCGGACGACGCGTCACACGGGTCACCAGCGGGTGGTTCCGGCGGGGGACGACCCGCTCGGCGACCGGGGGGACGTCGCCGACGGTGCCCGCGCCTCCTGCCGTCCGGGGCCCGGAGGGCCGCAGAACCGCGCGGGACGGCGAGCCTCACCCGGGGGGAGCCGGCGCGGACCGGCCCCCACCCGGCCGCCACCCGGACGTCACCCGGACGAGGCCCCCTCGAACGGGGGACCCCCTCGTTCTTCGTCTTCCCAGGAGGGACCCGTACCGTTGTGGAGGTCAGGACGTCCCGAACCCGAATCCGGGACGTGCCTCTGCCGTGGTCGCCCGAATCGACCGCCGGCCGACGACGTCGGGCCACCCCTCCCGACGACGCCACCCGAACGCACCCTCCGACGAGGGTCGCCACCCGAACGCGACGCCCTGCGGCGCGACGGCGACCGTCGACGAACCCAGAGGAACCCCCGTGACCCTCCGCGTCCGCACCTCCCTGCCTTCCGTCCCCCCGGCCCCCCGCGTCAGCGTCGTCGTCTGCGCCGACGAATCCACCCCCTTCGACGGCCTGACGGCCGCGCTCGACTCCGTCCTCCGCGACGGCGACGTGCACGACGTCCTCGTGGTCGTCGATCGGGCACCGCGACTCCGCGACCACCTGCGCCACCGGTACGACGACCTGCTCGTCGTCGACAACACCCGCACCCCGGGGCTCGCCGGCAGCCGCGACACCGGCATCGAGTCGGCACGCGGCGACGTCGTCGCGTTCCTCGACGCGGACTGCGTCGCCCACGCCGGCTGGGCCCGGGCGCTCGCCGCCCCGTTCGACCAGGTCGACGTCATCGCGGTCGTGGGACGGACCGAACCGACCTGGCCCGGTGCGGCCTCGTCCGCCCTGCCCGACGACCTGCTCTGGGCCGTGGACTGCACGCCCCGCTCGCGACCCGACGGCCTCGTCGGCCTCGACGACGTGGCGGGAGCGACCGTGGCCTTCCGACGGTGGGACCTGCTGCAGGTCGGTGGCCTGGCCAGCGGTGTCGACGCCCGTGAGGGCGTGCCCCGCGGCGCCGAGTTCGTCGGGCTGTGCCTGCGCCTCGCCGCGGACGAGCCGGAGGCGCGGGTCGTGTCGACCTCGTCGGCCAGGGTCTCGCGCACCGTGCGTCCCTCGCGGACGCGCCGGAGCTCGGTCGTCGGCGCCGCCGTGGACCGCGGCGTCACCCAGACCGCGCTGCGACGCTCCCTCGGCGGAGAAGCCGACACCGCCGTCGTCCCGGGCGTCACGGCCGCCCGCCTGGCCTCGGGCGCGTGGCGTTCGTTCGTCGGTCGTCGGCGCGGCACGGCGGTGCTGGCCGCCGCGGCCGTCGGTCTCGTGGCCGGTCGCCTGCTCGGGCTGCTGCGCGGAACGCACGTCGGTCTGCCGATCGACCAGCTCGAACCGCTGCGTTCGGCCACCGTCCGCCACTGACGTCTCCTGGTCGCGACGGCGTTCCCCGGGCCCCCACGGGTCCGGGGTCGCAAGATGGACGTGTGATCGTCCCGACCAGAGTCGCCGGCCTCGAGGCCCTCGACGAGTTCCTGCCCCTCGCCGGCTCCGCCTACGCCCGTGACCGGAACCACGACCTCGGGGTGTCACGCCGCACCGTCTCGGGGCTGTCGCCGTACCTCCGCCACCGTCTCGTGACGGAACGCGAGGTCGTCGGCGCGGTCCTCGAGCGTCACACGCTCGGTGCCGCGGAGAAGTTCGTGCAGGAGGTGTTCTGGCGCACCTACTGGAAGGGCTGGCTGGAGCAGAACCCCGAGGTGTGGCGGCGGTACCGACGGGACGTCGACCGCGCCGTCGACGCCGGCGTCCCCGCGGGGTACGACGAGGCGGTCGCCGGCCGCACCGGCATCGACGCGATGGACGCCTGGGTGCGCGAGCTCGTCGACACCGGGTACCTCCACAACCACGCGCGCATGTGGTTCGCCAGCATCTGGATCTTCACCCTCGGCCTTCCGTGGCACCTGGGCGCCGACTTCTTCCTCCGCCACCTGCTCGACGGGGACGCGGCCTCGAACACCCTGTCCTGGCGCTGGGTGGCGGGCCTGCAGACCGCCGGCAAGACCTACCTCGCGACGGCCTCGAACATCTCGCGCTTCACCGACGGGCGCTTCTCGCCCGAGGGTCTCGCCACCACGGCCAGGGCCCTCGACGAGGAGCCGTTGCCGCCACGGACGCCCGTCGAGGCCGCCGACGTCGTCGGCTCCCCGGGTGGGCGGGTCGGGCTGCTGCTCCACGAGGAGGACCTCGAGCCCGAGAGCCTGCTCGCCGAACGCCCCGGTCTCGTCGCGCGGCTGTCGGCCGTGGCCGTCTCCGCCGACCCCGGAGGCCGGTCCCCACAGGGCGCCTCCGCCGCCGTCGTGGCCTTCACGACGGGCGCTCGGGACGACGCGGCGACACGGACGCGGGACGCCGACGGTCGGCCCGCCCGGACGCCCACCGACGCACGGCCCGCCGCCGTCGTCGAGTGGGCGCGGTCCGAGGGGCTCGACACGGTGGTGACGCCGTACGCCCCGGTCGGTCCCGTCCAGGAGCGACTGACGTCCGTGCGCGGAGCCCTCTCTACCGAGGGGATCGACATCGTCACCGTCCGGCGGCGGTGGGACGGCGAGGCGTGGCCGTCCGCCTCCCGGGGCTTCTTCCCGTTCCGCGGTCGCATCCCCGAACTCGTCCGCCAGCTCTGAGGCGGCCCGGGGAGGGCCGGGGGCGGCAGCTCGTCCGAGGCTGTGGACCGCCCAGGCGGTCGCCCGTACCGTGGGCCACATGGACCAGACCATGCCGGGGGCCGAAGCCGATCCGGTGTCCCGCACCGCGCCTCCGTTGCTCCGCCCCGCGTTCATCCGACAGCACTGGGGCGGCCTGGCCTTCGCACACTGGCGGGTCGAGCCCGATCGCGTCGCCCCGCTGCTGCCGCCCGGCACGCGGCCCGACGTGTTCGACGGGTCGACCTGGGTCGGGCTCATCCCGTTCAAGCTGACGGGCAGCGCCTTCGGGCCGCTGCCCGCGGTGCCCTGGGCCGGGGACTTCCTCGAGACGAACGTGCGGCTGTACTCGGTCGACGCCCTGGGCCGACGCGGCGTGGTGTTCCGCACCCTCGAGGCGCAGCGCCTCGTCTCGGTACTCGCCGCGAACGTGGGCCTCGGTCTGCCGTATCGCTGGGCGTCGATGCGCGAGTCCCGGGTCGACGGGGTCGTGACGTACCGCAGCACCCGGCTCGGGCCAGGGGCGAACCCGTCGTCACGCCTGTCCGTCCGACCCACCGACGAGGTCGTCGACGGCGACCCGCTCGCCGAGTTCCTCACCGCCCGCTGGGGCATGCACGTCGCCCGCGGCGGGCGCACCCGGTACTGGCCGAACCGGCACGACACCTGGTCGCTGCGACGGGCCGAGCTCGTCGACCTCGACGACGAGCTCGTCGCCGACGGCGGCCTGCCGGGCGTCACCGACCGCGAGCCGGACTCGCTGCTGTGGTCCGACGGCGTCGACACGGTCTTCGCGCCTCCCGGGGGTGCCTGGGTCCCGGCGTGACGCGGGGCGCCCTGCGCGCGTTACGGTTGTCGGCATGGTCACCCCACCCGACGACAGCCAGGCCGCCCCCGCACGACCCGAGGTCGAAGCTCCCGAGCGGGAGGTGCTGGGCTGGCTCGAGTTCGGTGAGGCCGCTCGCCACCTGGCCTCCGACGTCGTCCAGGCGGGGTTCACGCCCGACGTGATCGTCGCCGTCGCCCGCGGGGGGCTCGTGCTCGCCGGTGCCGTGGCGTACGCGCTCGACACCAAGATGTGCGGTTCGATCAACGTCGAGTTCTACACGGGCGTCGACGAGCGGCTGCCCGAGCCCGTGTTGCTGCCCCCGACCCTCGACGCCCCGTCGCTCGAGGGCAAGAAGGTCCTCGTCGTCGACGACGTGTCCGACTCGGGGCGCACCCTCGTGCTCGTGCGCGACCTGCTCGCCGAGGTGGCCTCCGAGGTCCGCACGGTCTGCCTCTACAGCAAGCCCCGCACCGTGCTCGAACCCGACTTCGTCTGGAAGCGCACCGACCAGTGGATCACCTTCCCGTGGAGCGCACTGCCGCCCGTCACGCGTGAGGTCGGAGCGGGGGCGGGCGAGTGAGCATCCACCTGGTGGGCGGCGGCTGGTCGCCCGACGACACCGAGCTGTACGACCTCTTCGTCGCCGAGGCCGCCGTCCGCGGTGCCGCCGTCGGCCGGAGCGTGCCGCGCATCGCCGTGCTGATCGTCGTGGCCGACGACTCGCCGTCCGCCGAGTTCCGTGACGGGTACCCCGCCATGCTGGCCGCCGGGGGGCGCTGTGAGGCCCTGACCACCATCGTCTCCGCCGGGGACGAGTTCGACACCCGCGTGCTGAGCGACGTCGACGGCCTGCTGGTGGCGGGTGGGCTCACCCCCGCCTACCTCGACGCGGTCGCTCCGTTGATCGACCAGGTGCGCCTCCTGGTGGCCGACGGGCTGCCCTACCTCGGTTTCTCGGCCGGCGCCATGATCGCCGCGGACCGCGCCGTGCTCGGCGGCTGGTTGATCGGCGACGTCCCGGTCTGCCCCGAGGACGCGGCAGAAGACCTGGACGAGGTCACCCTCGCCGACGGCCTCGGCCTCGTCGACCTCGCCATCGACGTGCACGCCGCCCAGTGGGGCACCCTGACCAGGCTCATCGCCGCCACCGAGGCGGGACTCGTCCGTGGTGGCGTCGCCATCGACGAGAACACCGCCCTGGTCGTCGGCGAGGGCGCCCTCGCGGTGCTCGGCACCGGCAGCGTCTGGCGGGTCGAACCGCAGCTCGACGACGACGGCGAGATCGTCGGCGTCTCGGTCGGCACGCTCGGGGTCGAGTGACCGTCGAGGCGCACGACCACCGTCGACCGCTCTCGGAGCAGATCGACCCCTCGTGGGCGACCGCGCTCGAACCCGTGGCCGACCGCATCACCGACATGGGCGAGTACCTGCGAGCCGAGGTGCGCGCGGGGCGCGGTTACCTGCCCGCCGGCGAGGACGTGCTGCGCGCCTTCCGACAGCCGCTCGACGAGGTGCGCGTCCTGATCGTCGGTCAGGACCCCTACCCGACGCCCGGCCACCCGATCGGGCTGTCGTTCGCCGTCGACCCGCACGTGCGCCCGGTGCCGCGCAGCCTCGCGAACATCTATCGCGAGCTGCACGACGACCTCGGCGTCCCCGTCGTCGAGCACGGTGACCTGACCTCGTGGTCGCGCCACGGCGTGCTGCTGCTCAACCGGGTGCTCACGGTGCGTCCGGGCGAGACGGCGTCGCACCGCGGCAAGGGCTGGGAACCGGTCACGCAGCGCGCGATCGAGGTGCTCGCGGCGCGGGGAGGGCCCCTCGTGGCCATCCTCTGGGGCCGTGACGCGTCGGCGCTCAAGCCGATGCTCGGCGACGTCCCCTCGATCGAGTCGCCGCACCCGAGCCCCCTGTCGGCGTCGCGCGGGTTCTTCGGCTCGCGGCCGTTCAGCCGGGCGAACGAGCTGCTCGTCGCCCAGGGCGGCGACCCCGTCGACTGGACGCTCCCGCCCGCCGCCTGACGGTCCCGCACCCGGCGTGGCAGAGTGATCCCGTGCTCGAAGAGGAATACCAGCCCCGGCGTCGGCTTCCCCGAGCCCTCCGGCCCCCGGCCCCGGTCGAGCCCGGCTTCACGTTCGAGATCCGACCCACGACGCCCGCCGACCTGCCCTACGTCCAGGAGATCTACAACCATTACGTGGCGAACTCGTCCGTCACCTTCGACGAGGACGCGATGACCCTCGCCGAGTGGCGCCGCAAGTTCGCCTTCGTCACGACGCTCGGCATGCCGTTCCTCGTCGCGGTGAACCCGTCCGGCGAGGCCCTCGGCTATGCGCTCGCGACGCCGTGGGGCGGCAAGGCGGCCTACCGCTACACCGTCGAGAGCTCGATCTACCTGCGGGCCGCCTCGACCGGCAAGGGCCTCGGCCGTGCCCTGCTCGAGGCGCTCGTCGAGGCCTGCCGGGACGCGGGCATCCGCGAGATGATCGCGGTCATCGCCGACAAGAACGCCGAGGCGTCGATCGGCCTGCACGCGCGGCTCGGCTTCACCGAGGTCGGTCGCATGGGCCGGGTCGGCTTCAAGTTCGGCCGCTGGCTCGGCACGATCACGATGCAGAAGTCGCTCAAGAAGCGCCGCCGCGCCTGAACCTCAGGGCAGCGGGCCGACGATCTCCCGCAACATGCGTTCGGTCGCGTCGACGGTGCCGGGCTCGCCGCGCCAGAGCATGCGGACGATCAGGCCGTCGACGGCGAGGGCCACGACGTCGAGCCGCTCGCTCGGCACGCCGGTCCTCCTCAGCACGTGCTCGAGCGACGAGTACCAGAGGTCCGCGTCCTCGCGCAGCGACTCGTCCCGCATGGCGGTGAAGAGCAGCTCGTACTGCGCCCGGGCCGACCCGCGCTCGGTGATCGCGTACCGGACGAGCGTCTCGGCCAGGTCCGCCGAGGAGGCGCGCTCGAGTCGGTCGAAGGACCGCACCCAGTCCGTGGTCGCGTGGCGCAGCGCCGCCCGCAGCAGGTCGTCGCGTCCGGCGAAGTAGTACGTGGCCGCCGAGACCGGGACGCCGGCCGCGCGGGCCACCGCGCGGTGCGTCACGGCCGAGGGGCCGCCCGCCTCGAGGACGGCCAGGACGCCGTCGAGC
>NZ_JACYNS010000036.1:0-22001 GCF_014839405.1 Frigoribacterium sp. CFBP 13605
CCCTTCTACGTTCACGTGCGGCATGACGGCAATGTTGTGGTCGAGGGCTCGCAGCTTCACTGGTGGACCTTCGGCGCCGGACGCACTGACGATGACGGCATGGCGGCAGCGAAGGACCTGATGGAACAGGTCGTGCTCTACGGCGGCAGCATCAGACGCACGTGGCGAGGCGTCACCTTGCTCGACGAACACGGTGACTACTTCTCAGGGCCGATTCCGGGGCCGAGGCTGCCATTCCGGCCCCAACGTCTCCACTTCCGCGCCTACAGCTAGCCTCATCCTGCCCGCACAGAACGCAATTACGTTCAATACATATGTTCTGCATTTTCGACCGCCGCCCGACAGGGGATTTTTCACCGAGATGCGTTCCGGACTGACCCATCAAGACGGTCAGGTCAGCGCAGCTCGAAGAAACCCTCGACGCGCGGCAGCGTCCGGTGGTTAATCGGCTACTGCAGTTCAGGTTCTTGCCGGACAGCTTTCCTGTGGCTAGCGACGCCCAACACCGTATTGACCAGGCCTGTAGCAGCGAGAAGCCAACCATAGGCCTGGCCAGTGACCACGGCCCCCAATCCTGCGAAGAGGGCGACTAGGGCGCTCACCACCACGACGACCGACCAGCGTCTACTCATGCACTGATTATGAGCCCTGCCCCGTGCCTCGTTAGGCGATCGTTGACCGAGATCAGTTTCGGACTGACCTATCGAGACAGTCGTCGCCCCGCAGCTGCGGGGGAGTGGCTAGCGTCCGCCGGTGGTCGGTGACCGATCGCCTATCGGCCGAAGGTTTTGGACTCCCGGGGCCTAGAAAGTTCCCCTAAAGGCGAGGTGCTGGTGGTCTGCGCCCTGAGCGAGGCGATCCGGCTCAGTCCTCGACGGGCACGGAGCATGACACTGACGGTCAGTACACCCCAGAGCACACCGGGCAACACGGCCAAGATGATTTCGGCTACGCCTTCAGCCGCTCTGGCGCGGTCTACGGCCCACACGCTCCAGATGAAGAACAGACCGAGGTAAAGCCACCGGGCACGGAGCGCATCCTCGATCCGTTGAAGCGATGTCCGGAGCTGCGCTGGTGACATGTGTACCGGCATGGATTCACCGGCGACCCATCGCCGGACAGCAACGTAGTTTGGCCTGCCGCCTTCTCGCTCCCAGAACCAAAAGCCCAGGCCGATGGCGACGGCCGCAGCTAGGACCGCGACCGTCAGAGTGGGTGTCAACCCGAGTTCGGAGAAGTGCGCTGCACGAAAGAGCAGCCACAGGCACACCGCCGCCAGGGCACCGAGAAAGAGATGAGCTACTCCCCCGAAACCGATTGAAGCGCGACGGGTGGGCATAACCGCAATCTATTCTCCGGGCGTGAGTTCGAGCGGTTTTGGTGTCTTATCTCGTTTTGGAGCGATGGAGTGAGGCGGGCGCAGGAGATCAAGGGTGTCTCAATAGACCATCGTCCTCCGTCCGCGTTCAGTGGTTCAGGCGGCCAGGGCGCGAGCTGCGGACAGTTCTGACTATCGCGATGACGAGGAGTACCAGGCCAAGGAGTGCCGGGGCGTAGGTGGACCCGGTGAGGAGCCAGGTGTCAGTTGTTCCTCGGGTGGTCTCGATGACCGAGCCAGTGACGTAAGTGCACTCGCGAGCGAGTGGCCAGGCAGAGAAGGACCCCGAAACCAGGTGCGTTTGGAACTGTGAATCTTCGAGATACGGGCCCTCGACGGCGCACTTATAGGTCGTGCCTTTGTAGACGTAGAGCAGTCGGACAGCGAGGAAGAGTGCTCCCGACGCGGCGATGAGTGCGGCGCCGGCCAGGCCCTGGAAGGGATAGGACATGAACAAGCGGCGCATTGACCTAGCTAAGGGCTCATGGCCGTCAGACACATCCACCGCAAGGGCGACTCCGGGGAAGCAGCCCATGGAGCGCCGATAGGGGATCGCTCCCCGGGCACTGCCTCACGGCGCGCTACGCGCGGGCCACTCCTCGCGGAACTCTTTGATCTCGCCGTCGGCGTCATCGCGACGGAACGTGCTGACGAGCGTGATTGGCCCCGTGAGATTCGCGTTCAGTTCATCGAGGCGTTCCGCCGGAATCCAGTACTCAAGGATGCTTCGCCCACCGACCTGCTGGACGTCGAAGCCCTCGAGGAAGCTCCGACGCACCGAGAACCGAGTGACATGGCCAACGCCCGAGGCCTTCACATTCCAGTCTCGGGCGATGCGCACGGCATAGTCCTCGTTCAGTACCGGGTAAAAGATTGGCTGATCCGGCAGTCTCGGGGGCCACAGCGACCAGCCACTCGCCTTGACGAGTTCGAGTTCCTCCGGGCCCGTGGGCCGCCAGAGTACAACGCTGCTGTCAGCGTCCGATCGTGTGGTCATGGGAACAGAATGCTGGATGGAACGCTCATTTCCTATCTGTTTACCCGTCGACGTGGGCGAGCGTCGACGAGGCTTCTCCGCGGCGCCCGATAGACGATCCACCATCGAGACCACGTTCGGGCTGTGCTGAGTCTGACCACTTAGAGACCTCTTGCCGGTGCCCATGGTGAGAGGCGTGTGCATCAGTTGCCTTCAGCTAGCACCCTGCTTCGCGCATACGAGCCGGTCCACCGTCGAAGTATCAGGATCTCCCAGGGGAGGGTGATCGCTCCGCTCAACGGGCCGTGTTCGCGAGGGTAGATCGTGTATTCAAGTCGGAGTCCTTCATCTCGAAGCTCGAACGCCAGATGTGCCTGCACCACGCGGTCGCTTTCGCCAAACCAATCTGCGTTGTCGCGCGCGTACTGGACGTGCCCCACGTCGTCGGAGATGAGCTCGACGACTGTCTGGCGACTCCTGGTGAGCAGATCGCGCACCATCTCGAGGTTGACGCCACGCAAGCTCACCCTCACCGGATCGTCGTGTCCTTCGACGAATCCCATGCTCGAGCGGGTCTCTCGGAACGGCGCACAGAACCCGAAGAACGAGAGGAAGTAGCTGACTTTCGCGAGTCGCCCGTCATCGGTCCATGCGAAGAGATCGCCGTTGGGGCCGACGGGCGTCGCGGCGAGCCGTATCGACGCTGCTGTCGACTGGTTCGACCGCGAAGGTGCCTCTCGTGGTGCATCGCTGTAGAGCGTCGAGGAGAACGAGTCGTAGGCAAGAGCGCGGGTGGCTGGGTCAAGGGAGCACTCCAAGAACAGCCGCGAATCAGCTACATCGGAAGGCCACTCGCTGCGGGGGCCGGAGTCGGCGGGGTGAGGTCGTAGTGCCGCCGAGAGGTCGATCCGGACGACGCCTGGATCAACGGCGGCGTCATCTGCCAAAGCGGTGACTTCGATGCGCCAGTCAGACACCCCGTACTCCGAGCCACCCCCCGGTAGCCGGACACCCCCAGGCGCATCGACGGAAAGGGACAAGGGGGCCGAGCGGGCGGAGTGCAACACGTTACCGATCAGGCTCCCGACGCCGACTGGCAGACGCAAGGTGGCGCCTTCACCGTCGGAGGTGAGGTACCCCGATTGCTGGTCTCTGTCGGCCGAGGCGGCCGTGAAGAACTGGGCGGCAGACTCGTCCCCGGAGACTTCGATCGTCGTCGCTTCAGTGGTGATCCGATCCATCCCCGGGAATGACAACCGTCCGCGTCCGTACACCTGCCCCTCAGTACCGATCATCGCGTCGCGTAAGTGCACTGTTCCCCTGGTCTCGTCGCTTCGTCGAGCATGCCCAACCGAGAGTAGCGAGACCACCCCCAGGGCAGGAGCCCCCGCGGCAGAGTGCGGGCCTGGGTTTTAGCGAGTGGCTGCTGGCCTGGGGTCCTTTGCACGCAGGTCGAGCGCGATGTCGATCCGATCGGCCGTCACGCGCCTCCTGTTTGGGTTGCCCATGCCTGTAGAGCTCGCCGAAGGCTCAACGATCCGCTTCGAAGCCAGTCCGGTAACCCATCGGTCACCGGCCGCGGCGGGATGCGATGATGCCGTAGATGAGGCAGCCGAGCCCACCCAGGGAACATGCTCCGACGACAAGCCATCCGGCGTAGCCCCTGCTTGCGACAGAGAGATCGGCTGACGTGAAAAAGAGCGTGGCGGCGACGGCGAGAGCTCCGAGGCCCAGGACGATCATGATGGGGGCCTCGCTGCGCTTCACGGGGTCATCCGACCTGCATTAGTAAAAGGGTCGGCCACGGGAAGCGTCTCTGCCCCGTCTCATTAGACGATCGCTCACCGGATCGCGTCGCTCGGCCACCAACGTCACTCATGAATGCGATCGGCCCGGGCGTTTCGAATGAGGCGCATGGCGAGTGATCCGGCTGTGAAGAGGACGGCGTAGGCGACGAAGGCACTCCACAGGGGCGCTTGGACGCGGTCGATGAGGAACCAGAAAAGCCCACCGCCGACGAAGATCAAGACGAGGTCGAGGAGGACGGTTCTCGCCGGCAGCCACGGCGTCGGGCGCTCAGTCACTGCAGTTGCGTCGACGGGGCGAGCCTGCGGCAGTCCTTCTTCGTTGCTCATGGGACGAGCATGCCCCACGACGTGATCCGGCATCGAATATCGTCCCGATAAGGCATCGACCATCGGCTTGGGCGCTTGCGAGTCAGCTCAGGGCGGCGCCGACGCCAGCTACGAGAATTCCGGTCCCCAATCCGATCATGATCGTCATGGTGAGGAAGGGGCGGCTCCCTACTTGGACCCTTCCTCGTTTCCTGAGGTTGAAGGCGTAGACGAAACCCGCCACGACGACGAGAGCGCCGATGATGGTGATGACGAGCGGAACAGTCTCCATGATTTGAACCGTAGTGCAGGGCTGTGGACGGATTGGCCGCGCGTTCGCGTTCGCCGCTCGATAGGGGATGGCTTGACGAAGAGCCATGCGCGCGCGAGTAACGACTCCGAACCGTGCCAGGTCTGTCGCGGTCCTCGTCGCCGACGCTGACCCTCGTCGACAAAAGGGATGATGGGCCCATGTCGAAGCGAGCAAGCCGACCGTCCCCGGACGATCCGACGTCTGGCGTCATGAGGAGAGCTGTGACGAAGGGTCGTTTTGCGGTGCGGCCCGGGACGTTCAACCTCGCTGGACAGTTCTTCACCCCGGACGGTGGTCGACTCGAGAAAGAGACCGCCGATGTCGATGCGGCGGAGGTTCGGGCCCTAGTTCGGCGTGGTGCCACCGTGGCGTTCGAGGGGTGTGGATGCGGTGGCGGTGGATGCACGCCCGCCTGGCCGAGTGCGATCGACGTCCGTGCGGCGGCCGCCGCAGCTGAGCCCGTCTTCATGAGGAGGCAAGGGATTCCGACATGGGCAGACGTCTGGGCCATGGAAGGAACGCGCGTCGTCTTTCTCCACGGTGACGTCACCTGGGGTTCCCTGCTTGAGTGAGATGGGTGGCAGGACAGCGCGTTAGTGCCGACAAGCATGCATGCAAATTAAGTGATCGCAAGCGTCCCGATAGCCGATCGTTCACCGAGATCCGTTTCGGACTGACCTATCGAGACGGCCGACGCTCCATAGCTGCGGGGGAGTGGCCAGCCGCCGCGATTAGTCGGTGATCGATCCCCAAGCGGGCGCTGCTCCGCGGTTTAGGCGGTGGGTGCTGCCCCGGGGTTCGTGTGCCAGCGGAACCGGTCCGCGAGTGCGGACAAGATCGGTACACGTGTGAGCAGAACGAAGATTACGTAGCCGAGGATTCCCCCGAAGGTGTTCCAGATGAAGTCGTTGACGTCAGCGACGTGACCACCGGAGAACAGCTTCTGCGCGGCGAGTTGCAGTAGCTCGATTGTCAGGCTGACCACCGCCGAGGTCAGCAGCACCTTCCACCAGGACGGCCGGCGCATCAGGAGCGGTATGAGGATGCCGAGCGGTATGAACACCGCCAGGTTGGTGAGCGCGTCCGCGAGCTCGTAATCCTGGAACGGGATCAGTGCCAGCGCCGGCTCCCATGGCTCAGACCTTGGCGTCGGGTTGAGAAAGATCGGGAAGACCGTGTTCGCGAAGATTCCCGCGGCGTAGACGGCGATGGCGGCCGCGACAGCCGCGCGCGGCCGGGTGAAACGTTGCCCCCTGAGCAGGAGCGCAAGCTGGATGAGGAACACGACGGCGCCGACGGGGACAGCGACCGGTAGGACGGGGACTTCGCCGAACGGGTTAGTAGACATCCGGGGAAGCCTAGTGACGCTGAGCTGCTGCAAGGATCTGATGACCGTGGACGGTCTCGGTAACCGATCCCGGGGATCGAGTATTCGGGCACACGAACGTGGCTCGACCGAGCCACGTTCCGGCACTGGTGGCGGTCCGGAACGGAAAGCGCGGCCAGCTGAGACCCGTTCCGCTTGGGGATCGGCCATCGAGACTCCGCCGCGCTTGCTGTCGATCTCGTAGCGCCTCGGCCTGGAGGGGCCATTCAGGTACCCCGCGGCTCGACGAGGGGTTCGGAGCCGATGACTTCCAGCAGTGCGAGTTTCTCAGCGTCTCGAGAGCCCGCTGGTGCGGTGTAGAGCACGAGGTGCTGGTCCCGCTCGGTAATGGCGAGGGAATCGCAGTTAACGGTGATCGGCCCGGCTGGTGTGTGGCGGAACGTCTTCTGTAGGGGCGGTGGTGTCTGGACGTCGTGTCGCTCCCAGAGTTGTGCGAACTCGGCGCTGCCGGCGTTGAGGTCGTCGATGAGTTCGCGGACGCTCGGGTCTGATGGGTAGACAGCCTGGGCGCTACGGAGTTGGGTCACGACACCTTGCCGGAATGCGGCCTCGTCAGAGATCCCGTAGATCACCTCTGACGGCTGCCCACCGTCGAGGAAGGTCTTCCTCGCGAGGTTGCGATCGCGGGGAACGAGCAGAGAGAAGTCCTCCATGAGAGCTGCCGCCAGGTCGTTCCAGGCGAGCACCTCGAAGGTGGCCGACAGGACGATGCCGGCGGTAAGGGGGAGCCGTTCGAGCAGGGTCAGGATGCTCGGTCTGACGTCGCGGCGATGCAGCCCCGTCAGGGTGGGGGCGGTGCCGGCCAGCCGGTGCAGGTGGTCGGACTCCTCGGGGGTGAGACGCAGTGCGCCCGCGATGCCTGCGAGGACGACGTCTGAGGGCCGAGGAGCACGGCCCTGCTCAAGTCGGGCGTAGTACTCGGTCGAGACATGGGCGAGGACGGCGACCTCCTCGCGCCGAAGACCCGGTGTCCTTCGCCGAGGCCCAGACGGCAGGCCGACGTCTTCGGGGCGGAGACGCTCGCGGCGACTCCGGAGAAACGCTGCGAGCTCACCCTTGTCCATGCCACGAGTCTCCGCCCTGAGGAGCCGCAGATCCTCGTACAGTTTGTGCCTGGATGCGTATTCTCGGGGCGCCGACGCTTTCTACATGACGAAAAACAACGAGTCCACGCCGGTCGGCCTTCTGACCGGGAAGGTCATCTTCATCACCGGAGCCAGCCGCGGCATCGGCGCCGCAGCGGGCCGTCTCTTCGCTCGTGAGGGGGCATCCGTCGTGCTGGCAGCCCGCAGCACGGGGGCGCTGGACGCCCTCGTCGACGAGATCCGCACCCAGGGCGGCACTGCTGACGCCGTCGCGATGGACGTCGCCGACCGAGCCAGCATCCGCGCGGCCATCGATCGCGTCGAGGAACGCCACGGGCGCCTCGACGGGGCATTCAACAACGCAGGCATCAACCAGCGAGAGATGGGCCCACTCGACACCACGTCCGATGACGACATCGACGAGCAGTTCGCCGTCAACTTCCGGGCACACTGGGTCGCGATGGTCGCCGAGGCGGCCCTCATGCGGAAGTCCGGCGGGGGCGCGATCGTGAACACCTCGAGCATCGGCAGTCGACGCGCCGTGCCACCGCTGCCGGCGTACGGGGCCATGAAGCGGGCACTGAACAGCATCACGGAGACTGCGGCGGTCACCTGGGCTGCCGAAGGAATTCGGGTGAACGGCCTGATGCCCGGTGGAACCGCGACCGAGATGATGGACGAATGGGAGAGGAAAACCCCAGGGATCATCGAGGCGAACAACGCAGCCAGCCCCATCGGCCGCATGGCAACCGCTCTCGAAGTCGCCGAGGTCGCGGGGTTCTTCCTCAGTGATCGCGCCTCGGCAGTGACAGGTGCCATCGTGCCCGTCGACGGCGGCGCCAGCGCCTGAGACGGGGACGCGCACCCGTCCTGCGGCCGCACCTGAGTGGACCTGTTTCCGCCGCCTCCTCCGCAGTAGCTCTCGACGGGAGCGCTGCCCGATAGCCGATCGGTCAGGGGGCAAGTGGCAGAGCGTCAAGCGGGGCCGCAAGCAGACCGTTGCTTTCCGCTTGGTTAAGTGAATAATTTGTCCACATGGAAAGCAATCATGCTCAGAGTCCTGCCTCTGCCCGCGATGCCCTGCGTGGTCTCGAGGGTGACAGGCTCGAACTCGCGCGAAGAACGCGTTCACCGCGCTGGTATTACCCGGGGTTGGCGCTGTTCACGGCGGCGATACCCCTGGCTCCCCTTGCTGGAGGCGTGTGGGTCTTCGTTGTCATTGCTTTCGCTTGTCTCGGGCTCGTCGGCCTCGAGCGGGCCTTCGTACTCACGACGGGCATCTCCACCAACAGGGTTCCTGGCCCCAGATCGTTGCTCGTCCTCGTCGTGATGGGCATCGTGGTGCTCACGATGGTCTTCGTGTCCGGCCTCGCCGTGCATGCGGACTCGACTGCATGGGCGCTGATGGCCGGCGCGGTGAGCTTTCTCGTCATGTTCCCGGGCGGATACGTCTATGACCACTTCTACGGCCAGGAGCTGCGGCGTGGCGTCTAGAGCACGATTTGACGAATCGATCCATGCTCCGACGAGGCTCCGCCTGTGCGCTCTTCTCCGCCCCGTCGACCACATCGATTTCTCGGTCCTCGCCTCAACTCTCGGGCTGAGCGACGCAAACCTGTCCAAGACCGTCCGCGCGCTCACGGAACTCGGATACATGAGCACGACAAAAGAAGCCTCCACGACCAGGCGTGACGCGCGTCGAACCACCCGCATCGCACTCACGCCCGCCGGCCGGGACGCAATCGACGGGCACCTCGCCGCCCTTCAAGACCTCGCATCAGCCAAGGACCTGAGCGCTACGGCAACCGACCGTTGACTGCCCGATAGCCGATCGGCTACCGGGAGGCCGCCGAGCTGCCGCGGCGCAAGCCGCAGCGGCCTACGTGAAAAGCGCCAGGGGAAGCGACACCACGAAACACACGGGCGGTACGATCGCGATGCCACCACAGACGCCGGCCCATCGGCCAGTGCGGCCGCCTAGCGCGCCGGCGATGAGCGCGAGAACAATCGAGGCGACCAGCAGGAATGGCACGGCGAACCAGACCATTGAGGTCCACTCTGCGGCGGAGAACCAGAGCCACGAACCCTCGGCGCAGGCCGTGACGAAGCAGACGATGAGGGTCAGCGGGGCGAGCAATCGAGCCCGACCGGACGGCTCGGTCTCGGCGGCGGGGCCGCCTTCCAGCCAGGCAGACGAGTCAGCGAGGGAGTCACGGTGGGGGAGCGCTGCCACCTCCGCCTCAGCCCGGCGGAGCAATTCGCGGTCGGCCTCGTTCATGCCCTGACCCTAGCGCCGGCGTGGCCACCGGCCGCGTAGCACCCTCGAATTTGCCTCGCATCCTCGATGACTCGACTCCAGAGCGTGTCCGATAGGGGATGGTGCAGCGGCCGTTTCGACGCGTGATGGACGCGAAGGAGTCAGGTTCGGTGGCCCAGGGAATTGCTTGGATTCTCTAGTGTTGCGGCATGGCTGACCTCCCTTCGATGGAAACACTCGCGGAGATATCCACGCATTGGGGTCAGCGTTGGTCGCCGGCGCCGCCTGGTTCGGTGGAGGACTACCGCTTCGGCAGTGGGGTCCTCTTGGAGTTCGACAGGCTCCCGACCTTGCATCAGCATGCCGAGCAGGCCATGCAATACGCCGAGATCATCTTCCGCGACCTGACGCTTCTTCGAGCCCTGAGGCAAGGCGCATCCGACGCCAGCGTCTTCGTCTCGACTTTTGCGTGGTCTCGTGGACCGGAGCCTGAGGATCGTGACTCGTGGCTCAAGCGTTTCCTCCCGGCACGCCTATGGCAGTCGGACATCAGCGTGACGTGGATGGCCGATCCAAACTTTGCCGAAGAGCTCCCCATCTACGAGCACACGTACGTCACCCAGCTCGGACTAGACGATCCTGGCCTTGCTGCCGCGTTGGCGCTGTCCTCAGGGATGGATGGGGAATCGTTGGCGATCTACCCGTCAGATGCCTCGTGGGTGTTCACCCAAAAGGAGGACGGGGCCTTTGTCCGGACTGACGGGGACAGAGCTGCCGAATTGGTGGCTCAGTTCCCTGAATGGGTCGGGCGGGCAACCCACGTGAGGCCATCGAATGCCCGGTTGGAAGATCAACGCGACTGGCAGATCGATTTCTCGTATCTTGACGAGCGGACTGCTTCGCGCATCCTGGACATGGCAGAGACCCAGGGGCTTCTGGAATGGCCAGCAGGTGGACGCCTCGTTGATCCTCGAGACGATCACAAGCTGGCCCTCTCTCGAGAGCAGGGGCAGCGCCTCCGAGTGCTCGCTACTGATGCGCCGGGCCTCGTCGTGGACGACTTCACGGGCGAAGGGCGCGAGATGACCCCGGCCATGGTGCGGGAGGAGATCGAAGAAGGACAGGACCCCCTGGCGGGTCTCGACGAGTTCATCGACGAAGTGGCCTACCGTCATCCCGCCGAGGCCAAAGACGGCCATCTTCCGAAGCGTTTCTGGAGCCCACGGCACAGTTACGACGGCATCGACGGATCGGATCTCGCGTCTACCTGAAACACGCAAAAGTCCGAGGGCCCGGCGTCTTAAAAGGGGATCGTCATGCGGGGCTCGATGTCGGGCGTCGGTTGATGGTGTCGCCGTTCCAGGAGAGGTCGGAGTCCTCCGTGACCTGGTAGACCTCGAAGCGGTCGTCGGTGAGGATCGATTCAATGAGTGGTTGGGAGCCGGCGACGATGGTGGAGTCCCAGTCGATTTCGGTGGCGAGTACCCATGCGTGATCCTCCGGCCAGAGCAATTGCGGTGGTTCGTCGCTTCGGAAGCCGATGCGTGGACCCCAGCCAGGCGTTGCCAGCTCCGCAGTACCGGTGTGCGCCAGAACGTAGTCGTAACGATCGATGGCGACCGATCGGCCGACAAGGCTCTGGCCGGTGCCGCCGACCCAGTACGCCGCGAGGGCGTCGTCTGGTGTCGCGGTCTGGACCCTCAACAACGGCGCGAGGGCTGCCAGAACTTGCGGGTCGAGGTGCCCGATATCGCTGGTTCCACCCCGTGGCTCATCAAGGTCAAGTAGCCGCTCCCACTGGACGAGAGGGTGCATCACTTTGCCCGCCGCGGTGGCGACGTCGGACCATCGGCGGTGTTCCCAGCGGCCGTCTCCCGTGGGTCGGGGGTGGAGGATGCGCGCGTAGGCCTCGAAGCCGTACCCAGCGACGGAGCCGACCTTCGCCCACCCTCTGACGCGGTGCATCCGCGGCCCTAGCCAAGCAGCGCGTTCGACATCATCGATGATCTTCATGCTCGCGACCCTGCCACGCGTGCAAAGCCGTGCCAAGGACGAGTAGTTGTTCAGGGGCTGCGCCGCGTCAGCAGATACACCCTCGGGACGGCGGGCCGCATTAGGCCGCATTAGGCAGTACCTTCCGGAGAGTGTCGTCCACAGCCGACCTTTCGGCCCGCGAGGTTATTTCTCTTGATCGATACGGAGCCACAGGTGCCCTCCAACGTTCCTCGCTTGAGAAAGCTCATGGGCGTGGCCACGATCTTCTATGTTCTGGCTGCCGCCCTGTTCATCGCCAAGGTCTTCAGTGACCTGCCAAATCTGCTCATGCTCCTAGGCGTGGGACTGATCGTGATCGGCATCTACTTCAATGTTCGAGCCATGGCTGAGATGCGACGCTAGAAACCGTTCCTTCACGAAACCGACCTAGAGGGGAACGCTCTGCGTCCCGATAGCCGATCGTCGAGCGGAACGTAGAAGGCTGCTTAGCGTGGGCGTCGGGACCGAGCAAGAAGGACAGCCCCGTAGATCACCGCGCCGAGGCCGATTGGTATCAGGAAGAACTCGAGTCCCTTCGTTAAGAAGCTGACGCGGCCACTGAGGATGATGGCCCACCAGGCAATTCCACCCAGAATCGCCGCAAGGCCCATCACGATCCAGTAAACCGGTCGCGGATCGCGACCATCGGGCAGCTTGTCGTTCCACACACGCTCAGGATGGCAGATCGCCACCTCACCTCAGCCCGTCTCCGCTGGTAGGTGCCCGATAGACGATGGGCCACGGGGCGCGGCTCGCCTCGGGGGTGTAGTGACGGCTGAAGCGGGCCGGCTAGTTCGATAGTCACGACCATCCCGTCGACGAGGCACTTCCGCGGCGCGGCTTCGGTACATGATTACGCGTGGCGTTATGGGCGCAGGGTCAGCTCCGCTTGGATGCTTGAGACCTGCCCGTTGAACGGGTGCGGAGAGAGGTGTTGGGGGCATGTGGAAGTGGCGTGTGTCGGGTGGCTGCGTCGTCGTTCTGGGCATCGCCACGCTGGTGGTCGGCCTATGGCTTACGGATACTTGGCTCTCAGGTGATCTCGTATCCACCGGCCGAGGTCACCCACTCTTGGTCGTCACGACTGGTGGGCTGTTCGCGTGGTTAGGTATCGGTCTTTTCACCCACCCGACGCGGGCAGCAACACGGCTGACTGGTGGCGATGAAATCATGGCTCGAGCTCGACGAGCTCATGCAACGGCACAGCAGGACGCGGCTCGACGCGCGCGGCGGAGGGCTCGCTCAGCTCGGTGGCCATTCAGGTGGTTTGTTCGCGGTTAAGGCGTGCTGCCCGGCAAGGGATCGTTCATTGGATCGATTCGTTCCTGCGGTGNTGGTGTCGCGGAGCCATCCTCAGCAAGCACGAGGATGTCCACGACCCGACCGCGGATACGAGTTTCGATGGGGGAGTCGTGGTGGGTCTCGATCAACCGCACTTGTCCGTCCGCGTCCCGCCAACGAAGACAGCCCAGGTCGACTACATCGTTGCGTTCGATCGCCGGGCCGCAACATTCGTGCTCCCAATCGCCCACTTCGACTGTGACTTTCAAGGGTGCTCCTTCCGTGGCTCGTGTCTGCACGTTAGCGGAGCCAAAGCTGGTGCCCGTTAGTCGATCGCTGACCGGACCCGATCGGAGACCGCCGAGGACTGCTGCGGTGGAGGTGATCATCGGGACGGGGTGCCCGGAGGTGCTCTGTCGTGAAGGTGTCGGGTGTCTGTCGGGTCCGTGTCGTGGACCTCGGGGCTGGTCGTTCTTAGTGTGAGGTGCATGAACGAGACACGGATCGTCGATCTCCGGACCCAGATGGGTTGGACCCAGGAACGCCTCGCAGACGCGAGCGGCGTGACCGTCCGCACCGTCCAGAGGCTCGAGGCGGGCAATGACGGGAGCCTCGACACGCTGTCGCGGGTGGCGAAGGCCTTCGGCGTACCAGTCCGTGACCTCTTCGTCACCGTCACCGAGGACGACTACGGCCGCTCGGTCACCGCCCTCGACGAGCGGACGACTCGCCAGCAGGATCGGCGAGGCCGGGTCGAGGACGGCTTCCGAGCCCTGTACTACGGCGTGGGCGTGCTCTTCACGATCACCGTGGTCGTCGCAGTCGCCACCGACGTCGTGCCGAACGTCGTGATCTTCTCGATTCCCGCCTACTGGATCGCCGGGTGGTTGCTGTCGATGTTCTTGTTCCTCGTCGTCCTCAGCCCCCGCCTGGACCGCGCCTATCCCCTCTCCCGTGCCGCCACGGATGAGGCGACGAGCGGGTAGCCACAGCGTGTCGCTGGGAACTCGAAGCGCGTTACCGCCGTCAGTCGACGGGTCAGTCCGGAGAGGGACGTGCCGGGTGGCTGAACTGGATCATCCGATCTGCTGGCGGTGGGCCGGCCGTCGGATTCGTCCAGGCGACGCTCACCCGCGAGGGCGCTGACCTCGTCGCTGATCTCGCGTGGCTGGTCACGGCCTCGGAACAGGGTCGCGGTCTCGCCGGGGAGGCGGCGACAGCCGTCGTGACGTGGCTGACCTCGCTGGGTGTCGGGCGCCTTCAGGCCTACATCCACCCCGACCACGAGGCGTCAGCTCGGGTGGCCCGTCGGCTCGGGCTCGTACCCACGTCGACGGTCGTCGACGACGAGATCCTCTGGGAAGCCGTCGTCGCTCCCATGGCACAGCGGCACGAGGGCGTCCGTCAGTCGATCGTCCAGCGGGGGTAGGTGCGGATCGGCCGTCGGGGATCAGCCTCGTGGTGGAGTCGGGGCTCGTCCGGCCATCGCGATCGGTCGCCCGACGGCAGGTCCGTGCGCTCTCGGGCGACCCGGTGCGGCGTCCCAGCCCCGCGGCGCATCATGAGGCCATGCCCGCCTTCCGCCGCCCCTCCCGTCCGTCCCACCCCGTCCGCGTCGAGCCCGGTCCCGGGCAGGAGTCCGTGTGGGACTACCCCCGCCCGCCGCGCGTCGAGCCCCGCACCGAGCGCGTCGTCGTCCGTCTCGGCGGAGTCGTGGTGGCCGACACGACGGCCGCGATCCGCGTGCTCGAGACGAGCCACCCGCCCGTCTACTACCTGCCCCGCTCGGACTTCGCCGCAGGAGCCCTGTCGCGCGCCGAGGGACGCAGCCTCTGCGAGTTCAAGGGCCAGGCCGGCTACCTCGACGTGACCGGCGGGGGAGTCGTCGCGCGCCGCGCCGGCTGGTCCTACGCCGAGCCCTGGCCCGGCTACGAGTCCCTCGTCGACCACGTCGCGCTGTACCCGGGCGCCATGGACTCCTGCGAGATCGACGGCGAGGTGGTCCAGGCGCAGGAGGGCGACTTCTACGGCGGCTGGATCACCGCGAACCTGGTCGGTCCGTTCAAGGGCGCACCGGGCACGATGGGCTGGTAGGGACGAGGGCCCCGACAGGAGGAGACTGGACGGATGTCCAGACGACCCCGCCCCCGCCCCACGTCCCTCGCCCGCACCCTGGGCCGCATCGCCCTCGGTGGCGCCCTGGTCTTCGCCGGCACGAGCCACCTCACGTTCGCCCGCGAGCCGTTCCAGGCCCAGGTACCGGAGTGGCTGCCGCTCGACGACGACTTCGTCGTGCTCGCCTCCGGCGTCGTCGAGATCGGCATCGGCGCGGCCCTCGTCGTCGCCCCCAAGCACCGCGTGACCGTCGGCTGGGTCGCCGCGGCGTTCTTCACCGCGATCTTCCCCGGCAACATCTCGCAGCTCGTCACGCACACCGACGCGTTCGGCCTCGACACCGACGGCAGGCGCGCCTTCCGCCTGGTCTTCCAGCCGCTGCTCGTCCTGCTGTCGCTCTGGTCGACGGGCGCCTGGCGCGACCGTAGCAGCATCGGCCGCCGCGCCAAGTAGTCACGGTCGGCCCCGACGGGCCCCGACCGGCTCCGACGGGCCCCGACGGGCCCCGACCGGCCGACCGGCCCCGACCCGAGGAGGCGCGGCTCAGCTCGACAGCGCCGCCACGACCACCTCGGCGTCGGGGAACCACTTCGTGTAGTGGTCGGGGTCGGCGTTGACCTGGACGGCGTGCGCCGCCTGGGTCGGGGTGAGGTCCTTCCAGCCCGGGATGGCCACGAGCTTCGTGAAGAAGCTGGTCGCCGCCGTGTAGGGGTCCATCCGCTGCTCGTAGGTGCCCCACTGGCCGTTGTCCCGTTGCTGGAAGAGCCCTCGGCTGTCGGGCCCGACGGCGTCGCCGTAGTCGATGTTGCGGAGGCTCGACTCACCCATGGCGGTCATCACCCCGATGGCCTGGGTGTGTTCCCCGATGCCCTGCGCCCGGGCGGCCAGCATGATGTACGCGGCGTTCACCAGCCGGTCCTGGCAGTACCCCGCGACCGGCCCGGCCGGCACCTCGATGTCGCCGACCATCACCGGGTCGACCTCGGGGCAGGCCGGCACGGGCGTCGACGTGATCGCCGTGACGTCCTCGTCTCGGGGCGCCGTGAGCGCCGAGACGACCATCGCGACGGCGACGACGAAGGCGACGAGCCCCACGCCGAACACGACGGAGACGGCGATCAGCACGCGGCGCACGGCGGGCCTCCTGAGGGTCGGGTGGGGTGGCGATCAGCGGGCGGCGACCGTCACGGAAGTCGTCGTCGAGGATAGGCGATCCGCTCGGCAGTTCGTCCCGCGTCGGCTGGGCGGTGGGTGTGCCTCCCTCCGAATGCCCTGGCAATCCGCCGCCGACATGCCGGTAGCGTTGCCCGCCGTCGACCCGACCACTCGGGCCGCGGCAGCCGGGCACCGCCCCTCCGCAGCTCGATCGCCGCGGCGCCCGTCCCTGCGACCGGCGCCCGAGATCCAGAGGAACGTCGTTCATGGGAACCCCACCCACCCCTGCCCGCGAGACCCGTCCCGACCGCCCGACCCGCGCCTCCGGACGGAGGCGCCCGCGGCGTCTGCGCGTCGACGACGTCACCGTCGTCGACCCCGCGATGATGAAGCGCGCCATCGGCGGCACCGTCGTCGGCAACACCATGGAGTGGTACGACGTCGGCGTCTACGGCTACCTCGCCGTCACGATGGGCCGGGTCTTCCTGCCCGAGGCCGACCCGTCGCTGCAGATCCTCTTCAGCCTCGGCGTCTTCGCCTCGACCTACGTCGCGCGTCCGCTCGGCGGGGTCGTCTTCGGCCGCCTCGGCGACCGGGTCGGACGTCAGAAGGTGCTCGCGACCACGCTCATCCTGATGGCGGGCGCGACCTTCCTGATCGGCGTGCTGCCCGACTTCGCCGCGATCGGTGCCCTCGCCCCGATCGCCCTCGTCGTGCTCAAGCTGCTGCAGGGCTTCTCGACCGGTGGGGAGTACGCCGGGGCGACGACGTTCGTCAGCGAGTACGCACCCGACAAACGGCGCGGATTCTTCGCGAGCATCCTCGACCTCGGCAGCTACCTGGGCTTCGCGCTCGGCGCCGCGGTCGTGTCGGTGCTGCAGTTGCTGACCACCGAGCAGCAGATGCTCGACTGGGCCTGGCGCCTGCCCTTCCTGCTGGCCGGCGTGCTCGGCGTCGTCGCGATCTACTTCCGCCTGAAGATCGAGGAGTCGCCCGCGTTCCAGGCGACGCAGGACGCTCAAGAGAACAAGGTCGGCGAGATCGCCGACGCACAGGGCCGTCCGCGCAACACCCTCGCCCTCGTCCGGCAGCACTGGCGTCCGATCGTCATCGCGATCGGACTCGTCGCCGCCTCCAACACCGTCGGCTACGCGCTGACCAGCTACATGCCGACCTACCTGACCGACTCGCTCGGCTACGACCCGCTGCACGGCACGCTGCTGACCATCCCGGTGCTCGTGCTGCTCGCCCTGCTGCTGCCCGTCGCCGGGCGCCTCAGCGACCGCATCGGCCGACGTCCCGTCATGTGGCTCGGTGCCGCATCGGTGCTGCTGCTCGCCCTGCCCGCGTTCCTCCTGATCGGCGTCGGCAGCATCGTCACGACCCTCGCCGGGCTGTCGCTGCTCGCCGTGAGCGTCGCGCTCTGGGTGTCGAGCCAGGCGTCGTCGCTGCCCGCGCTCTTCCCGACCGCGAGCCGCTACGGCGCGATGGGCGTGTCGTACAACGTCGCGATCGCCGTGTTCGGCGGGACGACGCCCCTGATCATCCAGGCGCTGCTGCAGGCGACCGGCAACGAGCTCGTGCCGGCGTTCTTCCTGATGGCGACCTCGCTGGTCGGAGCCGTCGCGGTGTGGTTCATGAAGGAGTCGTCGCAGCGCCCGCTGCCCGGCTCGATGCCGAGCGTGGCCACCGAGGCCGAGGCGCACGAGCTCGTCGAGACGCAGGACGCCAACCCGAACATCGACCTCGGCGACCTGCCCTTCCTCGACGCCGAGCCCGCCCAGCCCGTCGACCCCGCCGAGCCTGACGAGTCCGCGGCGACGACCGCCTCCGCTGCGTCGTCCTCGCAGGGGACCGCGCGCTAGAGCAGTTCGGCCCGATCGGCGAGGTACGCGGCGAGATCGCGGACCTCGCCGGTCGCCGTGCCCCACCGCACGAGGGCGTGCCCGTCGCGGACGAGGAGGCGCTGTTCGCCGCCCTGCAACGCCGCGGTCGACAGGTCCACCGGCTCGTACCCGTAGTTGACGACCTCGCCCTCGGCGAAGTGGCCGCGTACGGCCGCCCGCCGTTCGGCCTTGCGCTGCTCGACCTGGGCGGACAGGTGCTGCGAACGGGTCGGCGTGACCGCCCGGGTGATGCGTCCGGTCTCGAAGACGCGGCCGTCGGTGCCGAGCAGCAGCACGCCGAGTCGCCAGGCGCGCCCGGCGGGCTCGAGGGACTCGGCGGTCTTCACCACGACGATGCGCCGGGCGGGCTTGTGGCGGGCGAGGGACTCGGTGCGCGCCCCGCGCGCGGCCAGGTCGGCGGCCGCCTGCTCGACGAGGGCGCGGAGCGAGGCGGCCGCCTCGTCGTCGGAGGGGAATTCGGGGGCCGGCACCGCGCCTCCTGCGGTCGGGTCGTCCACGTGGTGCTCGGGCGGTGGGCTCAGGCGTCGTAGCCGTGGTCGAGGAAGTCCTCGATCACGTCGACGACGAACGCGTGGTCGTCGGCCTGCGGCAGGCCGGAGACGCCGGCGGAGCCGACGACGCCGACGCCCGTGACCCGCACGGGGAACAGCCCGCCGTGCGCCGCGTAGAGGCCGGTGTCGAGGCGCGACTTCTCGTCGAACGTGCCGCCCTGAACCCGGAACGACTCGCCCACCCGGTACGAACTCTGCCCGTAGCGCTCGACCACGCGGGCCTTGCGGTCGAGCCACTCGTCGTTGTCGAGGCTGCTGCCGGGCAGGGCCGCGTGGAACGCCCGCTGCCGACCGTGCCGCACGGTGACCGCGACGGCGAGGTCGCGGCGTCGGGCCTCGGCCAGGAGGTGGGCGCCCAGGTCGAGTGCGACGTCGAGGGTGAACTGCCGGAAGACGAGGCGCTCTTCTTGTTCGATGAGGGTCTGGAGCAGGGTGTCGTCGGTCATCGGTGGCCTCCTGGGGTGGTCGGGCGAGCTGGTGGGTCGGCACGGGCGCGCGGCGGCGCGCCGTCGCGGGACGACCCGAGCCTAGGCCCGGCCCCCGTCAACGGCCTGGTGGCGCCGAGAGGGGTCAGGCCGAGGCCGCGGCGCAGGGCGACCCCTGGCGGGCGAGCAACCCGCAGTAGACGCCCACGAGGTCGTCGGCCGAACGCGACCACGGGTGGTCGAGGGCGTGGGACCGGGAGGCGCGCGAGAGCCGGTCGCGCAGCCCGGCGTCCGCGAGCACCTGCGTCATCGCCCGGGCCCAGGCCTGCGGGTCGCGCTGCGGCAGCACGATGCCCGTGACGCCGTCGACCACCGATTCGCGGAGGCCGCCCGACGCCGCGGCGATCACCGGGACCCCGCTGGCCGCGGCCTCGAGAGCGATGAGCCCGTAGGTCTCGGAGTGGGAGGGCACGAGCACGAGGGCTGCGTCGCGCAGCAGTGCGGCGAGGCCGGGCCGTGACCGCGGGCCCAGGAAGTGCACGGTGAGGTCGAGTTCGTCGCTCAGGGCGCTCAACTCGGACTCGTAACCGGCGAACTCGGTCGAGGCGCCGCCGGCGATGACGAGGTCGGGGCGCACCTCGGCGGGGACCGCCGCCACCGCGCGCAGGGCGAGGTCGGGTGCCTTGAGCGGTTCGAGTCGCCCCGCCACGACGACGTACGGGCGGCCCGGGGCGGTCCGGCCCGCCTCCGCCGGGTGGAAGAGCTCGCCGTCGACGCCCGGCAGCACGACGTGGACGCGGTCGGGCGAGCCGCCGAGACGGGAGGTGACGGTCTCGGCCTCGGCGTGGCTGATCGCGACGACGGCGTCGGACTCGCGGGCGAGCCGTTCTTCGCCGGCGATCCTGCCGGGGGACTCGGCGCGTTCGCCGTGCGAGAGGGGGGTGGAGTCGTGGGCGGCGATCGAGTGGAAGCTCTGCAGATGGGGCACGCCGAGGGCACGGGCGACGGGAAGCGCGGCCATGCCCGAGAACCAGTGGTGCGAGTGGACGACGTCCCACGGGCCGAGCTCGGCGAGCCGGTCGCGGAACTCGTCGACGTAGAGCTCGTTGCGCCCCTTCGTGACCGGTTCGGCCGGGCCGGCGTCGAGGAACCGCAGCGTGACGCCGGGGGCGAGGGCCAGGCTCGCGGGCTCGTCGGGCGAGGACCGGCGGGTCAGGATCTCGACCTCGTGGCCCGCGGCGCCGAGCGCCTCGGCCTGGTTGCGGACGACGACGTTCATGCCGCCGACGTCGCCCGACCCGGGCTCGGCACCGGGGGACGTGTGCAACGACACGAGGGCGATGCGGAGCGGGGAGGAGGCGGTGGTCACTTCCCGAGGGTACCGGCCCACCGCCCCCGCGGTCTGCGCGTCGCCGGTCAGGCGACCCCGCCCGCCCAGTAGGCCCGGACGTCGTCGAGCACGGCCTCGGCCTGTCGGCGACCGGCCTCCGCCGCGGGGCGACGGGTGGTCGTCGCGAGGACGTCGGTGCCGAACGCCTGCAGGGACTCGGCGTCCGCCTGGACGACCAGCACGTCCCGGCCGGCGGTGCGGCGCGCCTCGACGACCTGTGGCAGCGTGGGCCCGAGCGGCGAGACGTCGAGCTCGGGTCCGCACGACAGCACGAGCACCCGGTCGTAGTCGTCGGCGAGGTCGGCGTTGGTGCCCGAGCGCACGCCGCCGTCCATGGTCGGGCGGCCGTCGACGTCGACGGTGGGCCAGACGACGGGCACCGAGCAGCTCGCGGCCACGGCCCGGTACAGGTCGACGCCCGAGCCGGCGTCCAGCGGACGGAACGAGCCGTCGGTGGCGTCCACGGTGCAGACGGTCAGGGCGGCGTCGGGCCAGGCCGCGCCTCCGAAGCGCTCCCGCATGGCCGTGACGAGTTCGGGTTCGTCCGCGACCACGGGCGTCTCGCGCGCCAGGGCGCCGATGCGGGCCCGCGCCTCCTGCTGGTCGGTCGCCCCGGCGAGGGCCTGCCCGAGGGTCTGCTGGAACACCTCGGGGTCGATCGAGCCCGACGGCAGCTCGGTCACGGCCTCGAACTGCTCCCGCAGGCCCTCGTCGACGCGGCCGAGCCGCACCATCGTCCCGACGACGGATCCGGCCGAGGTGCCGACGACGAGGTCGGCCTCGTCCACGGGCACGCCCGCCTCGAGCAACCTCGACAGCACGCCGAGCTCCCAGGCGATGCCGGTGATGCCGCCACCGCCCAGGACGAGGGCGGTGCGGGTGGGGGTCGTGGTCGTGCTCATGTCTCTCCTCGGTCGTGGTGGCGGTCCGGGCAGGAGGCGCGGTGCGTCACCCGGGGCCGCGCTCGACACTAGGCCGGTCACCTCGCCACGTCCTCGGGCGGGTGTCAGGCGGAGCGCAGCTCGTCGGCGCGGCCGAGGTCCTGCACGTGCCACTCGGTCTGTGCGAGGGCCGAGCCGAGCCGGTAGCCGTGCAACGAGGCGATGCCGCCGCTCCACGACATCCGCTCGGCGACCTGCCACACCGTCGGCCGGTCGAGCGCGTCCAGGGCGGCGGCCGCGTCACGGCTGCGGTCGGCGCGGTGCGCGATCAGGGCCTCGGCCCGTGCGCGGAGGCCGACGAAGCGGTACTCGTGGCCGGGGCACGCCTCGAGGGCGTCGGGGCCGGCGACGTCGAGCGCCACCATGCGGTCGAGCGAGGCGAGGTAGTCGGTCAGCGGGTTCGCTCCCGTGCGCCCGCCGAGGCCGATGCCGGGGTTGATCCGCGGCAGCACGTGGTCGCCCGTGAAGACGAGTCGCTGCTCGGGCTCGACGAAGCAGAGGTGGCCCGCCGTGTGGCCCGGGGTGTGCACCGCACGCAGCAGCCGTCCCGCGACGGGCAGCACGTCGCCGTCGCCGAGCAGCAGGTCGGCGGTGAGCGCGGGCAGGTGGCGACCCGACCCCCACGACGCGACCAGCGCCTCCTGGTCGTCCCGGGGCGCGCCCCACCGGGCGATGTCGGCGTCGGCGGCCGC
>NZ_JACYNS010000037.1:0-21964 GCF_014839405.1 Frigoribacterium sp. CFBP 13605
GGCCGTGCGGTCGGGGCCGGCGCTCCGGGCGCGGCGGCGGGCGGGCTTCTCGGCGCCGCGGCCGCGACCCTGCGCCGTCACGATGGACTCGGTCTCGGTGGCGTGCTCGGCGCCCTTCGTCGAGAGGCTCATTTCTGCTTCCTGTTCGTGATGCTGAGGAACGTGATCGACAGCGCGAACGCGACGAGGGCGATCAGCACGGACTGGGCGGCCGCGACGTTGTAGTCGTTGTAGGCGAAGGCCGTGGTGTACGCGCTGAGGTTGGGCGTGTACTGGCTGTCGATCGCCGGCGAGACGCGTTGCAGCACCTGGGCCTCGGCGAACAGCTGCAGGGTGCCGATGATGGAGAAGACGGCGGTGAGCAGCAGGGCCGGACGGATCAGCGGCAGCTGGATGCTGAACGCGACGCGCAACGACGACGCACCGTCGACCTTGGCGGCCTCGTACAGCTCGACCGGGATCGACTTGAGCTGGGCGATGATGATCAGCATGTTGTAGCCGGTGTAGCTCCAGGTCACGATGTTCGCGATCGACCAGAGCACGGTGTTCGCGCCGAGGAAGTCGGGGGTGACGCCGAAGACCTCGCCGATGTCGATGATCGGGCTGAGACCGGGCACGTACAGGAACGACCAGAGGATGGTCGCGATGACCCCGGGCACGCCGTACGGCAGGAAGTACGCGGCGCGGAACACGCCCGGCCACTTCGCCGAAGCCGACTCGAGCAGCAGCGCGAGCACCGTGCAGAGGATGAGCATGACCGGCACCTGGACGATGCCGAACAGGAACATGCGGCCGATCGAGGCGACGAAGTTGGGGTCGCCGATGACCTGGGCGTAGTTGTCGAAGCCGGCGAAGCCGCTGGTCACGCCGCCCTCGCCGAACAGGCCGCTGCGGGTGACCTTCGTGAAGCTCGAGAAGAGGGCGATGACGATCGGGATCACGAAGGTCAGGGCGAAGAGCGCCAGGAACGGCGCGAGCAGCACCCAGGGCGCCCGCTTGACGGCGCCCTTCGAGCTGCTGCGACGGGGCCCCGAGGAGGCGCGGGTCGAGTCGGTCGCCGCGTCGGGCCTGGTGTCGGTCGCGGCGCTCATGCGTTCGCCTTCCGGATGGTGAGGCCCTTGTTCTGGAAGACGGCCATGATGTCCTTCTCGGCCTGGGCCACGGCGTCGACGAGCGTGCCGCCCGACGCCTTGCCCCGGAACCCGTCGCTCAGGATGTTGAAGGACTGCTGGGTGATGGGCCACCAGCTCCAGTCCTGGTTCTGCGAGGACTCCTTCGTGGCGGGCACGAAGACCTCCTGGTTGTAGTTCTGACCGCTGAAGAACGGGCTGGGCTGCTCGCGCAGCGAGCCGACGACGTCGCGGGCCGGCGACCAACCGATGCCGCAGAACTCGATGAGGGCGTTGATGCCCTCGGGGGTCGTGGTCATCCAGACGGCGAAGTCCAGCGCCTCCTGGGGGTGCTGGCTGTTCGCGAGGATCGCGGCGGTCGAGCCGCCGAGGAAGCTCGACGCGTAGCCGGTCTGCCAGGTGGGCAGCGGGGCGCACTTCCACTTGCCCTCGGCGCCGCTGACGCCCTCGATCAGGGCGTCACCCCACGAGCCGGTCGCGACGGAGGCGATCGTGCCCGCGCTGGCGGCCGAGAACCAGGCCGGCGTGTAGGCGCCGTAGGCGGTCGTGACGATGCCGTCGTCGATCGCCTTGTCGAAGAACCGGGCGACGGTCAGGGTCGCCTCGTCGGTCATGTCGATGACCCAGCCGTCGTCCTCGGCGCGCAGCCACGAGGCGCCGGCCTGGGTGGCGTAGGCGGCGAAGAGCGAGGCGTCGGCGAGCGGGAAGGAGTCCATCAGCACGCCGGCCCCCTTGAGCTCGGTGCCGACCGCGGCCCATTCGTCCCACGTGGCGGGGACGCCGGCGCCGACCGTGTCGAAGACGGCGGGCTGGTAGAACATGCCCATCGGGCCGCTGTCCTGAGGGATCGCGTAGACGCCGTCGGTGTAGCTGACCTGGTTCCACAGCGTGGGGTCGTAGAGGTCGGCGTACTGGTCGGCGCCGTAGCGCTTCAGGTCGACGACGCCGTTGGCGAGGAGGAACTCGGGCAGCGAGCGCAGCTCGACCTGGGCGATGTCGGGCCCGGCCCCCGCGGCGAGCGCCGAGTACAGCTTCTGGTAGCCGCCCGCGTTGCCGCCGGGGATGAAGACGGTCTCGACCTGGACGCGCGACTGGCTCTTGTTGTACAGGGCGGTGACCTGGTCGAGGCCCTTGAGCCAGGCCCAGTACTGGAGCTTGACCGGGCCGTCGGCCGCGGGGATGGTCGGCAGGGAGTTCACGGAGGTCGTCCCGGGCGTGGCGCAGCCGGCGAGCATGGCAGTGGCGCCGGCGGTCACCCCCAGGCCGAGCAACTGCCGTCGGGAAATCGGGCTCATGTTCATCTCACTTCGTCGTGGGGCCGTGGCGTCAGCGACGCTAACACAAATTCGAGTGGTCGCTCGAATTTCACGGGCGAGGTGTCCGCGAGGTCGTAGAGTGGCCGATCATGACGACGACCGGCTCGACGACGAGCGACCCAGGAGGCGCGCCCACGGGTGGCGCCGACGGTTCTCGTCCCACGCGTCGCGGCCCGTACGCGAAGTCGGCCGAACGCCGGCTCGCGATCGTCGAGGCGGCCTTCGAGGTGTTCTCGACCAAGGGCTACGTCGGCGGGTCGCTCCGTGACGTGGCGGACGTCGTCGGCATGAGCCAGACGAGCCTGCTGCACTACTTCCCGTCGAAGAGCGCGCTGCTGCTCGCGGTGCTCGAACGTCGCGACACGGTCTCGGACCGTTCCGCCGAGCCTCCCGACCGAGGTGACCTGATCGGGACCGTCCTCGGGCAGGCGCGACACAACGAGACGGTGCCCGGACTCATCGCGCTCTACGCGGTGCTGGCAGGCGAGGCGGTCACGACCGGCAACCCCGGCAGCGACTACGTGCGTGAGCGCTTCGAGCGTCTGCGTGCCGAGTACGGCGACGCCCTGCGAGCGCTGGAGGCGCGGGGTCGGTTGCGCCCCGGGGTCGACCCCGACCGGGCGGCGTCCGGGCTCGTGGCCCTGTGGGACGGCATCCAGCTGCAGTGGCTGCTCGACCCGGACCGCATCGACGTGGTGCAGCAGTTGCGGGACCACCTCGACCTGGTGGTCCTGCCCGACGACGCGGTCGACGGGGCATGAGCCGACTACTCGCCGCCCCGGGTGGCGGGACCGTCCGGGTCCCCGTGCCCGTCCGCTGGTACGAGCCGTGGCCGGTGTCGACGGGTTCGCCCGGGCCGACGCTGCTCTGGCTGCACGGCGGTGGGTTCTTCCGTGGGGGGCTCGACCAGCCGGAGGCGCACGACGTGGCGCGGTCGCTCGCCGCACGCGGGGTGAGGGTCGCCACGGTGGACTACCGCCTCGCGCCTCCTCCGGGTCGCGGTCTCGTGGCCGGGCGGCTGATGCCGTCGCGCAGCCGGTACCCGGGGGCACTCGACGACGTGGTGACGGCCTACGGCGAGGTGGCCGACCGGTCGCCCGAGGGCGTCATCGTCGGAGGCGCGAGCGCGGGGGCGTGCCTCGCCGCGGCGGCCACCCTCCGCACGATCGACGAGGGTCGCCCTCCGGTCGGCGCCGTCTTCGCCTACGGCTTCTTCCACCCCGCGCACCCCCGGATGGCGGAGGCACGCCACCGGTCGGGCGGCCACCGGGGACTCAGCCACGCGAGGTGGGCGCTCGACGTGATGAACCGCAACTACGCCGGCTCGCGGACCGCGCTGGCCGACCGGCTCGCCTTCCCCGGAGGTCACGACCTCACGGGGTTCCCCCGGACGCTCGTGGTGAATGCCGAGCGCGACAACATGCGCGCCTCGGGCGACGTGTTCGCCGGGGAGCTCGCCGACGCGGGGGTCGACGTGCGGCACCACGTCCTGCCGGGCACCCGCCATGCCTTCCTGAACCGGCCCCGGCTGGCCGAGTACGCCCACACCGTCTCGCTCGTCGCGGAGTGGACCCGCGGCGGCTGACCTGCCCTGCCCTGCCCTGCCCTGTCCTGTCCTGTCCTGTCCTGTCCGGTCCTGCCCTGCCCTGCCCAGTCGACGGGTGCCCAGCGGGACCGGATTGACTGGTCGCCGTGAACACGCTCATCGTCACCGCCCATCCCGATCACGCCTCACTGACCTCCGGTGTCGCCCGACGGCTCGTGCAGGCCCTGCCGCCGGGCACGGTCGAGCTGGCCGACCTCGCGGCGGAAGGGTTCGACCCACGTTTCGGCACGGCGGACCGCGCGGCCTACCGTGGCCACCGGACCGTTCCCGCCGACGTCGTGCGCGAACAGGAGCGGATCGACCGGGCGGACCACCTCGTCCTGGCGTTCCCCGTCTACTGGTGGTCGATGCCCGCCCTGATGAAGGGCTGGATCGACAGGGTCTTCGTCAACGGGTGGGCGTTCGAGATCGACCCCGAGGGCGGTACGCGCCGCCGGCTCGGCAGGTTGACCGTGCATTTCCTCGCCGTGGCCGGCGACTCGGCCGGGACGTACGAACGGCACGGCTACGAGACGGCGATGCGGACGCAGATCGAGCACGGGATCGTGGACTACGTCGGCGCCCGGCGAGGCGCGACGATCGTCGTGCACGAGTCCGAGCGAGACGACGCCGACGCCCGGGACGCGCTCGTCGAGGACGCCGTCGACACGGTGGCTCGCGCCGTCCTCGGGAACGCGCCCCGCGCCTCCTCGGGGTCGACGGCCTGATCACGGGAAGATGAGGCCATGGACCTCTCCGTGTCGGACGCCGACCTGACCGACCTCCTCGACCGTGTCGGATCGACCCGATGGGCGACCGGCTGGCCCGTGGACGCCTGGCAGGCGGGGACCGACGAAGCCGTCCTGCGCCGCCTTGCGCGGCACTGGGTCACCGGCTTCGACTGGCGAGCCCGGGAGAGCCGCATGGCGTCGCTGCCGTGGGGCTCGGTGGACCTCGACGGCACCGCGCTGTCGTACCTCCGGTTCGAGGGCGAGGACTCGAAGCGACTGCCCGTGGTGCTCACGAACGGCTGGCCGAGCACGGCACTCGAACTGGTCGAGCTCGCCCGGCGGTTGTCACGGCCGTCCGAGCACGGAGGCGACCCCGACGACGCGATGACGGTCATCGTCCCCGCGCTGCCGGGGTTCCCGTTCTCGCCGCCCCGACCCACGCTCGGCGACCAGACGCACGAGCTGTGGCACCGTCTCATGACCGACGAGCTCAGGTTCTCCCGCTACGTCGCCCACGGCGGCGATCTCGGGGCGGGCATCACCTCCCGACTCGCTCAGAGCCACCCCGAGGAGGTGGCCGGCATCCACCTGCTCGCCGTGGGCGGTCCCCCGGAGTACGACCCTGCCGGTCTCGCATCCGACGAACGCGCACACCTCGACGAGGTCGCCTCGTGGTCGGCGACCGAGGGCGCCTACGAACACCAGCAACGGACGCGCCCGCTCACCCTGGCACCCGCCCTGTCGGACTCACCGGTCGGCCTGCTCTCGTGGCTGTTGGAGAAGCACCGCGCCTGGAGCGACTGCGCCGGTGACGTCTCGACGCGCTTCAGCGACGACTACCTCCTCGAGCTCGCCTCGCTGTACTGGTTCACCGGCGCGGCGTCCACGGCCCTGCGCCCGTACTGGGAGCACGCTGCCGGGCAAACGACCCCGGTGATCCGGGTGAGCGTCCCGACGGCGGTCGCGGTGTTCCCCCGCGACCTGGTGCATCCCCCGCGCCGCTGGGCGGAACGGACCCACGACGTCGTCCGCTTCACCGAGATGCCGCGGGGTGGACACTTCGCACCGCACGAAGAACCCGAGCTGCTCGCGGCCGACATCGCGAGCTTCTCCCGCGATCTCACCTGAGTCGCCGCCCGCTGGCGACGCCGGGGCGGCCTGCCGGGTGCGGTCCCGAGGCCGAGTGCCCGAGCGGGTGCGAGGGCGGATGCCAGGCCGGTCGTCGTCAGCGGAAGTCGCCGACCTGACGGTCGACGGGCACGGTGCGGTCGACGACGACGTCACCGGTGTGGGCCGTCGTGGTGGTCTCGATCAGCACGATCTCGACCTCGTCGTCGGCGACGGGGTTGTGCGGCACTCCCCGAGGCACGACGTGGAACTGCCCGGGGGTGAGCAGCACCTCGTGGTCGTCGGGGAGCTGGATGCGTAAGGTGCCCGAGACGACGAGGAACATCTCGTCCTCGGCGTCGTGCGCGTGCCAGACGAGCTCGCCGAGCAGCTTCGCGACCTTCACGTACTGGTCGTTCACCTGCCCGACGACCCGCGGCGTCCAGTGCTCGGTCACCTGTCGGAGTTCGGCCGCGACGTCGATTCCCTGGAGTGCAGTCATGGGGCCATCCTCCCCGTACCGGGCCCCTCGCGGACGCCGGGGAGGGATGACAGCATGGAGGATGACCTCGAATCCCCCGCCCCCGACGGGCCGCACCACGTGGCGCGTCCTCCTCGCCGTCGCCGTGACGATCGCGGCGGCCTCGATCGTCCTGATCGTCCTCGATCCGGGGAAGTCGGGGTCGTACTTCACGCTGATCGGCATGCTCTGCCTGATCTGGCTGAGCGTCACCAACCTTCGAGGACTGAGGTAGATCGGGTCAGAACACGGCCACCGTCATGCCGGCGGTGGTCGCCGGCCGGTCCATGGCGGCCACGGCGTCGGGCAGGTCGTCGAAGGCGATGATCCGACCGATGGACTCCTGCGGACGCAGTCGGCCCGCGACGACGTCGTCGAGCATCGCGGCGTACTCGCCCACCGAGATGCCGTGACTGCCCAACAGTTCGAGTTCGTCGGCGATCACCCGCCCCATCGGGATCACCGGGGCGGCGTCGTCGTCAAGCAGCAGGCCCACCTGGACGTGTCGACCCCGCGGACGGAGGGACGCGACGGACGCGACGGACGTCACCCGGCTGCCGAACGCGTCGAGGGCGACGTCGGCGCCTCCCCCGGTGAGGGCTCGGACCCGGTCGACGGCGAGGTCGTCCATGGGGACGGTCTCGGCACCCAGTTCGGCGGCCCGTTCGAGGGCGGCGGGCGAGATGTCCGACGCGACGACGCGAGCACCGGCGGCCACCGCCACGGCGACCGCCGAGAGACCCACTCCGCCGCAGCCGAAGACGGCGACCCACTCACCCGCCCGGACGCGGGCCCGGGCGTGCAGGGCGTGGTACGCCGTGCCGAAGCGGCAGCCGAGCGCCGCCGCCTCGACGAAGCCGACCTCGTCCGGCAGGGCGATGACGTTCACGTCGGCGTGCGGGACGACCAACGACTCGGCGTACGAGCCGGGAAGGGTGAAGCCGGGCTGCTGCTGACGCGAGCACACCTGGGTGGCACCGGCACGGCACTCGTCGCACGTGCCACAGGCGAAGACGAACGGGGCGGTCACGCGGGTGCCGACGGCGACCCGGGCGACGTCGGCACCCACCGCCGTCACCACGCCCGCGAACTCGTGGCCCGGCACGTGGGGAAGGCGCACCGAGTCGTCGTGACCCTTCCAGGCGTGCCAGTCGCTCCGGCACACCCCCGTGGCCGCGACGCGGACCACGACGCCGTGGGCGGGCGGCACGGGTGCCGGGAGGTCGACGATGGTCGGGATCGACCCGAACTGGTCGTACTGGACGGCGCGCATCCCCCGATCCTGACACGAGCGGGCGGACCGGACGCTCCCCGCCGCGGACGGCGACGGCCCACACCGGGTAGGAACGGTGCATGAGCCTCGCATCCACCCTCCTCCGCCTGACCGTCGGCGGCTTCTTCGTCGGCCACGGACTCCAGAAGCTGACCGGCGCCTTCGACGGTCCCGGACTCGCCGGCACCGAGCAGATGATGGCCGGCACGGGGATGCACCCCGCCGCCCGCAACGCCCGTCTGGTCGCGGTCACCGAGACCGCCGGCGGTGCCGCCCTCGCCCTCGGCGCGGCGACCCCGCTCGCCGCCGCCGGCATCGTCGGCACGATGGTCACCGCCGTCCGCAAGGTGCACCTCTCCAAGGGCCCGTGGGTGACCGAGGGCGGCTACGAGTACAACGCCGTCCTGATCGCCGCCGCCGCCGCCCTGGCCTCGGGCCCCGGCGGGCCGTCGGTCGACCAGCTCTTCGGCAAGAAGTCGTGGGGTGCCGGCGGAACGGTCTTCGCGCTCGTCGCCGGCGTCGTCGCCTCGTTCGTGGCGGTCGAGCTCGGCAAGCGGGCCACTCCCCCGGCCGAGCCGGGCTCGGACTCCTCGGCGGGCTGACCCGCCTCCCTCGTCTCGTCCCCAGGGCGCGACCCCCGACGTCGGGTGGTCGCGCCCTCCGTCCGTCCGGCGGGTGACGGTGGCCTCTGCGAGCATGGGGCCATGACACCGACGAGCACCGCGACCGACATCGACGCCGAGGCACTCGACCTGCTGCGGGCGCTCACCGGGCGCGACGACGCCGTCTTCCACGACGGGCAGCTCGAGGCCATCCGGGCGCTCGTCGCCGATCGTCGCCGGGCCCTCGTCGTCCAGCGCACCGGCTGGGGCAAGTCGGCGGTGTACTTCATCGCCACCCTGCTGCTGCGTCGACGCGGCACCGGCCCGACGCTGCTCGTCTCCCCCCTGCTCGCCCTCATGCGCGACCAGGTCGCCGCCGCCGCCCGGGCCGGGGTCCGGGCCGTCGCGGTCAACTCGGCGAACGCCCACGAGTGGTCCGACGTCCAGCAGCAGCTCGTCGACGACGAGATCGACGTGCTGCTCGTCTCCCCCGAACGACTCAACAACCCGCGGTTCCGCGACGAGCAGCTGCCCGTGCTCATCGCCCGGCTCGGCATGCTCGTCGTCGACGAGGCGCACTGCATCTCCGACTGGGGCCACGACTTCCGGCCCGACTACCGTCGCCTCGCCGACCTCATCCGCACCCTGCCCTCGGGCGTGCCCGTCCTGGCCACGACGGCCACGGCCAACGCCCGCGTCGTGGCCGACGTCGCCGAGCAACTCGCCGTGGGGCCGGGCGACGAGGTGCTGACGATCCGGGGGTCGCTGGCGCGCGCCTCCTTGCGTCTCGGCGTGCTGCAGCTGCCGACCTCGCGCGACCGACTCGGCTGGCTGCTCAGCCACCTCGCCGACCTGCCCGGCAGCGGCATCATCTACACGCTCACGATCTCGGCGGCCGACGACACCACCCGACTGCTGCGCGAGGCCGGGCACGACGTGCGGTCCTACTCGGGCCGCACCGACCCCGAAGAACGCGAACAGCTCGAACAGCGCCTCAAGGGCAACGACCTCAAGGCACTGGTCGCCACGAGCGCCCTCGGCATGGGCTTCGACAAACCCGACCTCGGCTTCGTCATCCACCTCGGCGCGCCGTCGTCGCCCGTCGCGTACTACCAGCAGATCGGCCGAGCGGGTCGCGCCACCGACAACGCCGACGTGCTGCTGCTGCCCGGCACCGAGGACGCCGAGATCTGGCAGTACTTCGCCACGGCCTCGATGCCCTCCGAGGCGCGGGCGGCGGCCGTGCTGGCCGAGCTGGGCGAGACGCCGCTGTCGACGCCCGCCCTCGAGGCGCGGGTCGACGTCAAGCGCACCCCGCTCGAACTGATGCTCAAGGTGCTCGACGTCGACGGTGCCGTCCGCCGGGTCCAGGGCGGCTGGGTGAGCACGGGCCAGCCCTGGGTCTACGACGCCGAACGCTACGACCGCATCGCCGCGGCCCGGGTCGCCGAACAAGAGTCCATGCTCGCGTTCGAGCGCGGCCAGACCTGCCGCATGCAGATGTTGCAGGTCGATCTCGACGATCCGGCCGCCGAGCCCTGCGGGCGGTGCGACGTCTGCGCGGGCACCTGGTACCCGACCGACATCGTCGGCGAGGCGGCGACCTCGGCCGCGAGCACCCTCGACCGGGTCGGCGTCGAGATCGACCCCCGGGCCCAGTGGCCCACGGGCGCCGACCGGGCCGGGGTCGCCGTCAAGGGCAAGATCCCCGAGGGCGAACGGGTCGAGCCGGGTCGGGCGCTCGCCCGACTGACCGACCTGGGGTGGGGCAACACCCTCCGCGAGGTCTTCGCGGCAACCGCCCCCGACGCTCCCCTGTCGAAGCACCTGCTCGACGGGGTCGTGCGCGTCCTGAAGGAGTGGCCGTGGGCCGAACGCCCGGTGGGGGTCGTCGCGATGCCGTCGACGTCACGGCCGCAGCTCGTCGGGTCGCTGGCCGAGGCGATCAGCACCGTCGGGCGGTTGCCGCTGCTCGGCACGCTCGGCAGCGCCCGCCCCTCGGCCGGCCGCGGCCAGGGCGGCAACAGCGTCTACCGTCTGGCCGACGTCTGGCAGTCCTTCGAGGTCGGCCCCGAGTTGGCCGCGGCCCTCGCCGACGTGTCCGGGCCGGTGCTGCTCGTCGACGACCTGGTCGACAGCCGCTGGACGCTCACGGTGGCCGGACGCGACCTGCGCCGCGCCGGGGCCCCCGCCGTGCTGCCCTTCGCCCTCGCGGTGGTCGGCTGAGTCGTCCCCGGCGGGCCGCCGCGTCGTCGCCCGGCGGGCCACCGCGTCGTCCGACGCGAGACCGCCGGGGCTCGCTCAGCGCTCGAACCGCATGCCGTCCCGGGTCAGGGTGCTGTGCCGCATCAACCAGACGTCGCGTGGGTAGTTCTGGTGCATCCGCCACGGTGACCGCGATCCCTGCCGGGGCATCAGGTGCACCCCGCGCGACACGTACCCGCTCGTCAGGTCGATCAGCGGGCTCGTCGGTCCCGGCCGCTCCGGCGCGATCGGCACGGCCGACCGGTACCCGTGACGATCGGCGTGACGCAGCAGCCGGGCGACGTAGTGCACGACGAGGTCGATCTTCAGCGTCCACGACGCGTTCGTGTAGCCGATGGCGAACGCGAGGTTCGGCACCCCCGAGAGCATGAACCCCTTGTAGGTCAGCTGGGTCGCCGGGTCGACCTCCACCCCGTCGACCGACAACCGCATGCCGCCGAACAGCAACAGGTTGAGCCCGGTCGCCGTGACGACGACGTCCGCGGGCAGCTCGTGCGCCCGCTGGCCGTCGCGACCGGCCACCCGGATGCCGTCGGCCGTGAACGAGTCGATGTCGTCGGTCACGATCGACGCCGACCCCGAGCGCAACGCCCGGAACAGCGCGCCGTCCGGGGTGATGCAGAGACGCTGGTCCCACGGGTCGTAGCTCGGCTGGAAGTGCCGGTCGACGTCGAAGTCGTCCGGCAGGCGCCGTGCCACCTGCGCCCGGAGGAACGCCTTCATCTTCTCGGGAGAGCGCCTGCTCGTCTGGAAGCTGAGCAAGGCCATGCCGATGCTGCGCCACCGGATCAGCCGGTCGTCGACGGCCTGTGGCAGCAGCCGACGCCAGGCGCGGGGCTCCTTCCGGCGCGAGGGAAGGGACAGCACGTAGGTCGGCGAACGTTGCAGCATGGTGACCTGCTCGGCGCCCTCGGCGAGGGCGGGCACCAGGGTCACCGCCGTCGCCCCCGATCCGATCACGACCACGCGCTTGCCGCTCACGTCGAGGTCCTCCGGCCAGTGCTGGGGGTGCACGACGCGTCCGGCGAACGAGTCCTGCCCCGGGAACGCGGGCGACCAGCCCTCGTCGTAGCGGTAGTACCCCGAGCAGACGAACAAGAACGAGCACGTGATCGTGACGCGACGAGCCGCCGGGGCGGCACCCGCGCCTCCTGCGCTCGGCTCCTCGCCGGCGGTGGACGACGCGTCCGCTGCCACCGCGCTCGCGACCTCGATCGTGACGGTCCACCGGGCCTCGGCGGAGGACCAGTCGGCCGCGACCACGCGGTGCCCGAACCGGATCAGCCCGGCGACGCCCGTTTCGTCGGCCGTGTCACGGACGTACTCCCTGATCGCCTCGCCCGGGGCGATCGCCCGCGCGTCGCGCCAGGGTCGGAACCCGTAGCCGAGGGTAAACATGTCGCTGTCCGATCGGACCCCCGGGTAGCGGAAGAGGTCCCAGGTGCCGCCGATCGCCGCGCGGGCCTCGACGACGGCCAGGCTGCGGCCGGGGAAGTCCCGGCGGAGCTGCGCCGCCACGCCGACTCCGGACAGGCCGGCGCCGACGACGAGCAGGTCGACGTGTTCGACGCCTCCCACGGCGGGGCGGTCGTCACCACCGGCGGGGCGGTCGTCACCCTCGCCCGGGACCGAGGAGGCGCGGGTCGCGTCGCTCACGGGACCAGCACGATCCGGATCGGGTCGCCTTCCTTGCGTTCGAGCATCTGCACCGCCCGCTCGGCCTCGGCCAACGGCACGGTGGCGCTCACCGACCGGGAGAACTCGAGCCTCCCCCGGGCCGTCAGCGCGACGAGCGTCGTGACGTCGGCGGGCTCGGAGCCGTAGTGGCCGAGGACCTGCTGCTGCAGGAAGCTGAACTTCGTGCCGTCGGTGATCGTGATCGGCTGGTCCGACAGGCCGACGAGCGTCAACCGTCCCCGGTATCCGAGGCAGGCGATGGCCTGCTCGCGCACGGCGGGCACCCCCGCGAAGTCGAAGGCCCGGGCGAGTCCGCGGCCACCGGTCGCCCGGCCGAGCGCCACGGCGAAGTCCGGGTCGGCGGGATCGAGCGCGAGGTCCGCACCGAACTCGAGCGCCCGGGCCCGGGCACCGGGCAGGGGGTCGACCGCGACGATCGGCGCGGCGCCGAGCAGGGAGAGCAGCTGGACGGCGTGGGCGCCGAGGCCGCCGACGCCCCAGACGCCGACCGCCGTGCCGGGCCGGGTGTCGGCGGTCGTGGTGAGCGCAGCCCAGGGAGTCGACACGGCGTCGGGGATGAAGCAGGCCTGCTCGAACGGCAGGGAGTCCGGGATCTTCACGACCGTGTCGGCGCGGGCCACGGCGAACTCGGCCCACCCGCCGTCGTAGTCGACGCCACGGGTGAAGACCTGGCCGTCGCGCTCCTCGCCGGCCTGCAGCAGCACGCGGTCGCCGACGGCGACGTGCGTGACGCCGTCGCCCACCTGGTCGACCGTGCCGGCCACCTCGTGGCCGAGGGTGACGGTGTCGCTCGGCAGGTGCAGCGGCGTGAGCGCCCCCTGGATCAGGTGCACGTCGCTGAGGCAGACGCCGGCGGCGGCGACGGCGATGCGCACCTGCCCCGGGCCGGCGTCGGGGGTGGGCACCTCGGTGACCGAGAAGTGGCGGGTGCTGACGTCGAGGCGTCCGGCGAGCATGGTGGCTCCGTCCTGCGGGGCCCGGTCGGTCGGCTCTGACCGCGGGGCGTGACCGCACATCGGGTGCGACGGTACGCCTCCGACACGGATGTTGCACGCTGCACCCGCCGCGGGTCGACGGGCGGACGGCGAGACCCCGGGACGTCGCCGAGACCCCCGCGCACGCACGGGGGTCTCGGCGACGATCTGGGGTCCGAGGCGGGCCCTACCCGCGACGGGGCTCGTCGTCCGCGGCGGCGTCGGCGAGGTGCTCGTCGGCCCGCCGACCGTCGGTGCCGACCAGGGCGTGCAGCGAGCCGGTCGAGATGCGGTCGGGCGAGGTGCCCTCGAGCGAGCCCAGCCCACCCGCGCGACCGTCGAGCAGGCGCGCGGCGGCCGGGCCGGCCGAAGCGGAGTCCGACCCCGAGCCCGAGTCCGACCCCGAGGAGGCGCCGTGACCGTCCGCGTTCATGGTCGCCTCGTCGAAGGGCGCGCGACCCGACAGCACGGTCTCGACGCGGTCCTTGTCGATCTGCTTCGTCCAGGTGCCGATGAGGATCGTCGCGACGGCGTTGCCCGTGAAGTTGGTCAGAGCGCGCGCCTCGGACATGAACCGGTCGATGCCGACGATGACGCCGACGCCGTCGACCAGGTCGGGCCGGTGCGCCTGCAGGCCTCCCGCGAGGGTGGCGATGCCGGCACCCGTGACGCCGGCGGCACCCTTCGAGGCGATCATCATGAACAGCAGCAGCGAGACCTGCTCGCCGACGTTGAGCGGCGTGCCCATGGCGTTGGCGATGAAGAGCGACGCCATGGTCAGGTAGATCGCGGTGCCGTCGAGGTTGAACGAGTAGCCGGTCGGCACGGTGATGCCGACGACGGGCTTCGAGACGCCGAGGTGCTCCATCTTGGCGATGAGGCGCGGCAGCGCGACCTCGCTCGACGAGGTCGAGACGATCAGCAGGTACTCGCGTCCGAGGTACTTCATCACCCGGAAGATGTTGACGCCCGTGACGAGCTTGAGGATCGTGCCGAGCACGACGGCGACGAAGAGGATGCACGTGATGTAGAAGGCGACCATCAGGGTGCCGAGCGCCACGATGGCGGCGACGCCGGTCTCGCCGACCACCGCGGCGATCGCACCGAACGCGCCGATCGGGGCGACCCACATGATCATCGCGAGGATGCGGAACACCAGCACCTGCAGGTTGCGGACGCCCTCGAGGATCGTCGCGCCCCGATCGCCCATGCGCTGCAGGGCGAAGCCGACGAGCAGGGCCACGAACAGCGTCTGCAGGATGGAGCCGCTGGTCAGCGACGACACCAGCGTCTCGGGGATGATGCCGAGCAGGAAGCCCGCCGTGCCACCGGCCTCCTCGGCGGCGGGCGCCTCGTATCCGGTCGAGCCGATCATCAGGCCCTCGCCCGGGTGGATCAGGTTGCCGACCACGAGGCCGATGGCCAGGGCGAAGGTCGACATCGCGATGAAGTAGCCGAGCGCGAGCCCGCCCACCTTGCCGACGGTCGCGGCCTTGGCGATGGAGCCGACGCCGAGCACGATCGTGCAGAAGATCACCGGCGCGATCATCATCGAGATGAGCGACACGAAGGCGGTGCCGATCGGTTTCAGCTGCACGGCGACCTCGGGTGCCGTGAGACCGACGACGATGCCGGCCGCGACGGCCACGATCACCGCGATGTAGAGCCAGTGCGAGCGGTCGATCCGACGCCGGGCGCGGACGCCGCCCGTCGTCGTCGTTCCGCCGGGGGTGGGGGTCTGCGGGCCCTTGTGCGTCTTTGCCATGGGGGTCTTCCTCGAGCTCGTGACCGGCGGCGTCGTCGTCGACGGTCGTGCGGGGTTCGTCGCCGTGACTCTCGCCGGTCGCCGGGTGGGCGTCGACGTTGTGGTCATACTGGTCGCGCCGGTGGTGCGTCATGATGGACCCCGGCCGCAGCGCAGCGAGGAGCCCGCCCGAGATGACCGTCGACCCCACCCGGTGGAGCATCGCCACCCGGCTGTTCGCCCTGCTCGTGGTCTTCGTCGTCGCCGTGACCCTGCTGGCGACGGCCTGGACGATCCGGTCGGCCCGCGACGACGCCGATCGTTCGGCGGCACGGGCCTGCCTGGCACTCGCCACCTCGATCGCCGACAACCCCTACGTCGTCGACGCGCTGGGGACGTCCGACCCCAGCGCCCGTCTGCAGCCCTACGCCGTGGCCCTGATGAGCGACACGTCGACCGACTTCGTCACGATCATGCGGCCCGACCGCACGCGCCTGACGCACCCCGACCCCGACGAGATCGGCCGCGCGTTCGTCGGCACGATCACCCCGGCCCTCCGCGGAGAGTCGTTCACCGAGACCTACGCCGGCACCCTCGGCCCGTCGGTGCGCGCGGTCGTGCCGATCGAGGGCGACGGCGAGGTCGTCGCCCTCGTGTCGGCCGGCGTCACGGTCGACACCATCACGCAGTCGGTCGGCGAGCGTTTGCCGCTCGTGTTCGCCGCCGCGGGGGCGACCGTGGTGCTCGGGGGCGTCGTCTCGTGGCTGCTCAGCCGGTACCTGCGGCGGGTGACCTGGGGCCGCGGCCCCGAGGAACTCGCCCGGATGTTCGCGTACTACGAGGGCGTGCTGCACTCCGTGCGCGAGGGTCTCGTGCTCGTCGACGACCGCGGCCGGCTGACGCTCTACAACGACCAGGCGGCCGAGCTGCTCGACCTGCCGCCCGGGGGCATCGCCGCTCCCGTCCCGCTGACCGACCTGCAACTGCCCGACTCGCTCCGCGAGCTGCTCGCCTCCGGACGCCGCGCCTCCGACGAGGTGCACGTGACCGACGATCGCGTGCTGGTCGTGAACCAGGAGGTCACCGAACCCACCGAGGGCCCGTCCCACCCGTCGCCCTCGACCGGACGAGGAGGCGCGACACCGTCAGGAGGCGCGACGCCGTCAGGAGGCGCGCCCCCGGTCACCGGCGCCGCCCGACCGCGCTCCCGCCGCACGCTCGGGACCGTGACGACCCTGCGCGACCACACCGAGCTCACCCACCTCACCGGCGAGGTCGAGACCATGCGCACCCTCTCGGACGCGCTGCGCTCGCAGACCCACGAGTTCTCGAACCGGTTGCACACGATCGTGTCGCTGATCGAGCTCGGACGTGGCGACGAGGCCCTCCGGTTCGCGGCCGACGAGCTCGACCTCGGCCAGCGGCTCGCCGACCGGGTCGTGGCCTTGATCGACGAGCCGACGCTCGCCGCCCTGCTGCTCGGCAAGGCGGCGCAGGCCCGCGAACGGTCGATCGACCTGCGCGTCGACGTCGAGCCCGACCTCGGGACGATAGACGTCGAGCCCGGGGACCTCGTCACGATCCTGGGCAACCTCGTCGACAACGCCTTCGACGCGGTCGCCCCGACCCTCGACGCCCCTGCCCCCTCCCCCGATCCCACCGGCCGCCCGGCCCGCCCGCCCCGGGTCGAGGTGACCGTCGCCCGGGTCGAGGGCGGCGTCCAGCTCGACGTCGAGGACGACGGTCCGGGGCTCGACGACGTCGAGCTCGCCTTCCGGCGGGGGTTCAGCACCAAGCCGACGTCGGCGGGCGGACGCGGCATCGGCCTCGCGCTCGTCCGTCAGGCCGTGGGTCGGGTCGGAGGTCGGCTCGACGTCGCCACGGGACCCGACGGGACCACCTTCTCGGTGCTGCTGCCCGACCGGCGGCCGGACGACGTCGACACCGCCGCCCGACGTCGGGGTGGGGTGCGGTCGTGACCGGCGCCTCCTCGTCCGTCGACCCGGTCCGCGTGCTCGTCGTCGAGGACGAGCCCCTGACCGCGGAGGCGCACGTCGCGTACCTCGACCGGCTGGACGGCTTCGAGGTGGTCGGCCGGGCGCGGGACGGACGCGAGACCCTCGACGCGGTCCGCGCGCTCGGCGGCCCCCACGGGCGGGGTCTCGACCTCGTGCTGCTCGACATGAACCTGCCCGACACGCACGGCCTGCAGCTCTGCCGGGCCCTGCGGGCGGCGGGGTCGAGCGTCGACGTCATCGCGATCACGGCCGTACGGGACGCCTCCGTCGTGCGGACCGCGGTGTCGCTCGGCATCGTCCAGTACCTGATCAAGCCGTTCACGTTCGCGACGTTCGCCGACCGGCTCGGGGCCTACCGGGCGTTCCGCGAGTCGCTGGCGACCGGGCAGGGGCAGGTGACCCAGTCGGACGTCGACTCGGGGTTCGCCACCCTGCGCCGGGCACCGGCACCGACGCTGGCCAAGGGCCTCGCGCCGGCCACGCTCGAGCAGGTCGTGGCGGTGCTGCGTCGCGGCGGGTCACCGTCCGCGGGCGAGGTGGCCGACGCCGCCGGGGTGTCGAGGGTGACCGCCCGCCGGTACCTCGAGCACCTCGCCGACACGGGGGCGGCGACCCGCGAACCCCGGTACGGCAGCCCGGGCCGACCCGAGCACGGCTACCGCTGGAACTGAGCGGACGGCCTGCCCGGCGGGTCAGTGCCGGACGAGCCGCGCGATCTCGGGCAGCGCCGCGAGGGTGCCGGACGCCCCGTGCTGGTCGGGGTCGAGGGCGAGACGCCTCAACCCGGCACGCGTGTAGGTGCCGACGTCGGCCACGAAGTCGGCGGGCGCGCGCCAGACCAGCCGGTCGGCCGACGACGCGTCGAGGCCGCGGGCGAGGGCGGCGTCCCGAGCGCGCTCGGGCGAGGTGAAGGCGAGCAGGGTCGGGGTGCCCTCGTCCACGACGGCGAAGGGCCTCGAGGCCCCGGCCGTGCCGCGGTCCACGAACCACCAGGCCTCGAGTCGGAACGCCGAGCGCCACAGGGCGACCGGGTCGTCGACCACGACGGCCGTGGTCCGCACCGGCGTCGCGTCGACCACAGGGGGCGGCACGACGACCGGTGCCGCGCTGCCGGGAGCCACCCGAGGAGGCGCGGGCCGCGTCACCGGCATCGGTCCCGCCGGCGGGGCGGCCCGGTCGACGACCTTCTCGAGCCGGGCTCGACGGCGCTGCCCCAGACCGATCCTCACGAGCACGACGCCGCCGGCGACGAGGACGGCGACCACGGCGAGGGCGACCACGACGTCGACGGACGACTGCCGACCGGGCGCCACGAGTCCGACGAGCAGCACCGACGCGCCGATCGGCGACCCGACGACGGCGATCGCGAGCAGCACGACTCCCCAGGTGAGTGCTGCGGTGCCCGACGGGCCGCGACGGCTCGACGGACGGCGGGGGTCGGACGGGTCGGGGCTCGGCATCGGTCCAGCGTAGGGCGGCCGGCCGGGTGAGGCCCGGGTGCGGCGGCGGCGCCACTGCGACCCCGACGCGGCTCCGCGGCGGCCTGTCGCCTACTCGACCGCGCGGGACCAGCCGAGCCCGCGGTCCTCGACCAGGCGCTGCAACACGCCGGTCATGGCGGCGAAGTCGGTCGAGCCGAGGGCGTCGGTGAGGACGACGTAGGCGTGGGCGGCGTCCGCCGGCAGCGACGGCGTTGCGCGGGTCGGGTCGACCAGTCGCGTCGTCCCCTCGCTGCCGGCGTGCCGACGCACCTCGTCGTGGTCCCGCAGGTGGAAGTTGACGAGCCGCTTCCCGTCGCCGATCGCGAACAGACGGGCGACGATCGACAGCCGTCGCACCGACCTCCCGCCCGCGCCGGCCAGGGGGCCGGCCGGCCCGTCGACCCAGCTCACCCGGGTGACCGAGTCCCACGGCACGACGACGCTGCCGTCGATGACGATCGCCGACGCGTGGACCGACAAGGACGGCCGGCCACGGCGGCGCACGGCTCCGACGTACTCGGAGAACGTCGCGATCGGCAACAACGTCGGCAATGTCCAGAGGGCGACCACGAACCAGAGCAGCGCGGTGCTGGTGATCGCCCACGTCACGAGGGCGGCGAGCAAGGCGAGGGCGAGGAGGACTCCGGTGCCTGAACCCACCAGCTGACGCTGGAGCCGCCGACCGTCGTGGGCGACCACGAGCACCGGCGCGTCCGTCGGGCGGGCGAAGCGGTCCGGACCGGCCGGCGGCGTGGACGTCGAGCCGTTCGCTTCTGCTGTGCGCCGCGCCCGCCGATCGACGCCGAACCTCCGCATGGCGTCGAGTGCACCCAGGGGTGCATAGGGTCCCTTCCCCTCGACGTCGAAGAGGACGCCGAACACGCCGGTGCGCTCCCGCGCGACGGCATCGTCGACGAAGCCCCTCGACGGCAGGGCGAGGAGCCGGCCGGCCTCCTCGTCCGACAGCCCTCGCGCCAAGCCGTGCTGCCGCGCCCGCTCGGGCGACGTGAAGGCCAGGACCATCGGACGTCCGTCGACGTCGGCCACCAGGGGCTGCACGTCGGGCAGTTCGCCACGGGCGATGAACCACCAGCGGTCGAGGGCGAAGAGCGCGTCCCAGAGGTCGGCCTGGGCGTCGGTGTCGTCGATGCCCCGCAGTTCGGACACCCGGGTCAGCTCGTCGATCCGTTCGCTCGTCGCCCGCATCTCGTCCGCCGAGGGTGGCGGGGGCAGGGGGACGCCGCCCGAGCCAGGCGGAAGGGTCTGTTCACTCACGAGCCCAGCGTAGGGGGACGACGCAGGTGAGCGAGAGATCCTCATGGTCCACTGCCCCCAGGTGATCGACGGAGCCGTCCGTCGGCACTACGCTCCGACCATGGCCGACACGCGTGGACCCCAGATCGTCCGAGGCGACCCCGAGGTGACCCGAGCGACGCTCGACCTGAAGCTGCCGGTGGCGATGCTGCCCGGCCTCGTGCGTCGAGCACTGCAGGCGAGCCCCACGTTCTCGTTGGGCGACGCCGACGAGACGGGGGCCACGCTTCTGCGTCGGTCGGCGTCGGCCAGCGGCACGGACACCGTGAGGCTCGACTTCGCCGCGTCCGACAAGGGCAGCCGGGTCTCGGCCGAGGTCCACTCCCCCGGCGGCACGATCGGCACGTCGGTCAAGCGCCGCGACGACGACACGACCGCCCTGTTCGAGGCGATCGCGAAGGCCGCCGGGCCCTTCTGACCGGTGACGGGGCACGGGCCGACACCGCGCCTCCCTCGGGCACGCCGACGGGTCAGACGCCCACGATCCAGGTGTCCTTCGCGCCCCCGCCCTGCGACGAGTTGACGATCATGCTGCCCTCGGGCGCCACGCGGGTGAGCGCCAGGTCGGCGAGCACGCTCTCGCCCGCCCCGGTGCCGGTGAGGTAGACGAAGCAGCGGAGGTCGACGTGCCGGGGCTGCAGCCCGGTCGGGGTCAGGGTCGGGTGCGACGACAACGTCACCACCTCCTGCGCGACCCAGCCCGACGGGTCCCGGGCGATCTCGGCCCGACGCTCGGCCACGACCGCCGCGCTGGCCGAGGGGCCGATCAGGACGCCGCGACCCCCCTCGCCGTCGACCGGCTTCGTGACGAGCTCGCCCACCCGGTCGAGCACCGCGAGCCGCTCGGCCGGGTCGCCCGTCCGGTAGGTCGGCACCGACTCGAGCAGCGGACGCTCGCCCAGGTAGTACCAGATGAGGTCGGGTACCGCGCAGTACATCGCCTTGTCGTCGACCAGCCCGTTGCCGGGGGCGTTGGCGAGCACGACGTCGCCCGCCGCCGCCACGTCCATCAGGTGCTCGCCGAGCAACGGGTCGTGCGGCGCGTGCACGTCGACCAGCTCGCGGTCGAGCCGCAGGTAGAGCGCGTCGACGACGGCGCCGGTCCTGCGGTCGACGACCCGCGCCTCCCGGACCTCGACGTCGTCGGCCTGCAGCAGCAGCAGCCCCGCGCCCTCGGCGAGGGTACGGTGCTCGTACCAGGCCGGGCTCGCGGGGCCCTCGCTGAGGAGCGCGCCGACCGGCTCGCCCCCGCCCCGAGGAGGCGCGGTGTGCGCCAGCAGCGTCGCCCTCAGCACCGAGAACACGCTCGTCGGGTGGAGCAGCCCCGCCGGCCGCGGAGCGTCCGGCACCACCTCGTCGAGCAGCCGTCGCACGGCGATCGAGAACGCGGCCCCGCTCGGTGCCCGGACGTTGTCCTCGAGCACGCGCCAGCCACCGAGCTCGTCGCGCACGAGGTCGAAACCCTGCACCGCGGCGCGCACGGCGTCCGCGGGCAGCCGGGTGGCCTCGGTCCGCCACCCCGCCGCGCCGACGACCTGCTCGTGGGTCAGCACGCCGTCCGCGACGACCCGGCGCTCACCGTAGGCGTCGCGGAGGAACGCCTCGATCGCCCGGGCGCGCTGGGTCAGGCCGGCCTCGAGGCGGCTCCACTCGTGCCGCGTGACGATGCGGGGCACGAGGTCGCAGTGGAACGCCCGGTGGTCGCCGCCGACGCCGAACCCGAGACCGGCACGCTCGCACCAGGCGTCCCGTGCGACGGCGCGGGCGCGGGCCTCGGTCGCGCCGAGCTGCTGGAAGAAGCCGGCGACGTCCCGGTAGGCCGGGCGGGGGTGGAGTCCCGGGCCGATCGCTTCGTCGCCGGCACGGAACCGGTACCCCACGAGGGTCGGCGCCGGGTCGTCGAGCCCGGCGGCGGGGCCGTGCGTCTCGCGGACGACCAGGTCGACCACGTCGTCGAGCCGTCCCCTCTCGGCGAAGGCGGCGCGCTGCCGGTCGGCCGAGTTGCCCCGGGCGAGCGTGGCCTCGGCGAGGTCGGACACGGTCTGCCAGTCGCCGAACTCCTCGAGTTGTGGCCGCAGCCGGGTCACGAGCTGCCGGACCGCCTCGGCCGCGGGCAACCGCGAGGGGTGCTGTTCGAGGTCGAGCAGCTCGCCGGCGAGCCCGCTGCGCGCCGCCTGCCACATCGCGGCCCGGTGCAGCGGCGCCG
>NZ_JACYNS010000038.1:0-21896 GCF_014839405.1 Frigoribacterium sp. CFBP 13605
TGCGGGCCGAGGCCGCGCTGCAGTCGACGCGACGGGCATCGGTGGCCCGCACCGCGCCTCCTGCACCCGTCGCGGCTCCCGCCGTCCCCGCCGAGGAGGCGCGGGTCGAGCCGGTCGCGCCCCCTCGCCCCCCGAGTCGCTTCGCCCGCATGGGCATCATCGACGACCTGCCGCAGTCGGACTTCTCGCTCGACGAGGCCCTGCAGCGTCGCCGCGCCGTCTGACCTGCGGAGCGTCCGGCCCGGGTTCATCCGGGTGTCGACGAGGTGCTATCGTGGCAGAGCAGTTTCTGGGGCTATGGCGCAGTTGGTAGCGCGTCTCGTTCGCAATGAGAAGGTCAGGGGTTCGAATCCCCTTAGCTCCACCACATCAGGCCCGGGTCGATCACGACCCGGGCCTTCCTCATGCCGGCGCCGCCGTGGTCGGCCCGAGCGACCTGATGGATCCGCTGTGAGCGGGTGCGGCGGGCCGAGGGCGGTCGTAGCATCCGGGCATGTCACTCGCAGTCAGCATCGTGCAGCACGACGAACACGACCACCCGGTCTGGTACCTGCAGTACTCGTACGCCCGCGCCCTGCCCGGCGCGCCGGCCCGGGGGCCGTACCACTCCCGATCCGAGGCCGAGGAGGCGCTGCGCCACCTGCGCGACGCCGCCCACATGTACGGCGAGTTCGAGATCTCGGTGCTGCCGGCCTGACCACCCCGATTCGGCGCATGACCGCCGAGAGGTTGCGGAGGGTGAATCAATTACGACAGATCGGTAACGAAAACCGGTCGCGCAGCCTGTTCGACCCTCGGGGACGTCGAGATCACGACATGCTTGCCTGATGAGCACTCCGCAGCCGCCCTTCGGCTCGTCCGACGAGCCCCGTGACCCTCGCGACGAGAACGGACGCGGCGACCAGACGCCTCCGCCGTCGGCACCCCAGCCCCCGCAGCCGGCCTACGGCACGATGCCCCCGCCGAGTGCTCCCCAGCCCGCCTACGGAGCCCCGCAGCAGCCCTACGGCGGGCAGCCGCAGGGCGACCGCTCGCAGCAGCCCTACGGCGGACAGCCGCAGCAGCCGTACGGCGGCCAGCAGCAGCCCTACGGTGGCGCCCCGACCGGCGCTCCCGCCTACGGTCAGGCCCCGCAGTCGCCGCAGGGCGGCAACGGCCTGGGCATCGCCTCGATCGTCGTCGGCGGCGTCGGACTGCTGCTGTCGTTCGTCGGGTTCGGCGTGATCCCCGCGATCGTCGGCCTCGTGCTCGGCATCATCGCGCTCGTGAAGAAGAAGGGTGCGCGCATGCTCGCCCTGATCGGCACGATCGTGTCGGGGCTGGGCGTCCTGATCGGCATCGCCGTCGTGATCTTCGGTGTCATCGTCGGGCTCGCCTCCGTCCAGGCCATCAACGAGTCCCTGCCCACGAGCGGCTCGATCGACTCGGGTGACACCGGGACGGCCGACGGCGACGCCTCGGCCGAGAACAACGCCTTCGGCGACACCTTCACCTATGACGACGGCATCGCCCTGACCGTCTCGGCCCCCGAGGCGTACACGCCCGGCGAGTACTCGAGCGGCGCCGACCAGGCGGCCTCCGTGGTCTTCACCGTGACGATCGAGAACGGCACCGACGCCAACTTCGACCCGATGCCCTACGAGACGGCCACCTCGGGCGGCGTCGAGGCCAGCAAGGTCTACGACTCCGACATCGAGAGCTCGCCCACGACGGTCGTCCCGGCCGGCCAGTCCATCTCGTACCGCATCGTGTTCTCGGTGGCCGACGCCGACCAGATCGTCTTCCAGATGTCCCCGTCGTTCGACTACGACGACGTGGTGTTCACCAGCTGAGCCGTTCCGCGTCCACCGGCCCCGTGTCGGGCGGAGCCCCCGTCGTCCGCGGCGGGGGCTCCGTGGCGTCCGGGGCGACCGGTGTCGCGCCTCCTGCACCATGATGGTCGGGTGCCTCCGACGACCCCGACCGATGCCCCGACGCCCCACCTCTCGACCGATCCCGAGCTGCTCGCGCGGCTGAGGGCCGACCTGGCGTCGTCCGGGTTCACGGTCGAGCGGCTGCAGGGTGCCGACGCGTGGGGCTCGCACGCCGGGGCCGCACTCTTCCGCGGCGAGCGGGTCGCGGCCCGTCGTGCCCTCGCCCGCAGCGCGGCTCGCGACGAGTCCGTGCGTCCGGCCGCCACCCTCGCGTCGCTCTTCGTGCTCGGCTACCCGCAGGCCGTCGAGGCGGTGGCCGGTGCCCTGCCGACCCTGGGCGCCGAGGGCGCGGTCGCCCTCGGGCTCGTCGCGAGGGAGGGCGACTCGGTCCGTGCGCTCGTCGACCTCCGTCCGTACGCCTTCGTCGACGCCTCGGGCGAGGCGAGCTGGTGGATCGCCTCCGACCTCGGCGAGCTCGTCGTCGAGGGGGCGCTGCGCGAGGACCACGTGCTCGGCGTCGGGGGAGCCTCGGCGACGCTCGCCGGCCTGATGATCTCGCGCCAGGTCGACCGGGCGCTCGACCTCGGCACCGGCTGCGGCATCCAGGCGCTGCACGCGGCCCGGCACGCGCGACACGTCGTGGCCACCGACATCTCGCAGCGCGCCCTCGACTACGCGGCGTTCAACGCCGCGCTCAACCTGGTCGACGGCATCGAGCTGAGGCTGGGCAGCCTGTTCGAGCCCGTCGCCGGCGAGACCTTCGACCACATCGTCTCGAATCCGCCTTTCGTCATCACGCCCCGGGCCGAGGGCGTGCCCGAGTACGAGTACCGCGACGGCGGCATGGTCGGCGACGACCTGGTCGCCTCGGTCGTCGAGGGCCTCGGGCGCCACCTCGCGCCGGGCGGCATCGCGCAGCTGCTGGGCAACTGGGAGTCCGGAGGCGCGGGTGCGGTCGCCGGCAAGAAGGGCGCGTACTCGGTCGCCGACTGGGCGGCCCGGGGTGGCGTGCCCGTCGACGTCTGGGTCGTCGAGCGCGAGGTGCAGGACCCGACCGCGTACTCCGAGACCTGGATCCGCGACGGCGGCACCCGACCCGGTTCCGCGGACTTCGAGCGCCTGTACGAGGCGTGGCTCGGCGACTTCGAGGCCCGGGGGGTCGTCGAGGTCGGGTTCGGCTACCTGACGGTGCGACGGCCCGCAGGCGACGCGAGCCTGCCCGTGGTGCGCACGGAGCGCCTCCTCGGCGGTCTCGGCCAGAACGACGTGGGACTCGGTGCCCACCTGCTCGGCACGCTCGACGCGATCGACCTGCTGCGCGACCTCGACGACGAGCAGCTGGCCGCGCGTCGGCTGGTCGTCGCGGGCGACGTCACCGAGGAGCGCCACTACTGGCCGGGCAACGACGACCCCACGGTCATCTCGTTGCGGCAGGGCGGCGGCTTCGCCCGCACGGTCGACTCGGGCACGGCCCTGTCGGCCCTGGTCGGTGCCTGCGACGGCGAGCTCAGCGTCGGGGCGATCGTCGGTGCCCTGGCCCAGCTGCTCGGGGCCGACGAGGCCGCTCTGCGGGCGGAAGTGCTGCCCCAGGTCCGCGAACTGGTGACGACGGGCATGCTGCGGGCCTGAGCCGGACGGGCGTGTCCCGTCCCGGGCTCGGAAGACGTGCCGGGCGCCGGCCGGACGGGGTCAGGCGGGGGTCGTCACCGTCGCCAGCGCGAGGCGCCAGACGAGCTCGACGTGCTCGGCCATGTCGGTGGCGGGGTCGAGCATCCACTGGATCTGCATGCCGTCGCTGACCGCGAGCAGGACGGTCGCGAGGCGGGTGGGGTCGACGCTCGCCGGCACCTCGCCCCGTCGCTGTCGGGCGGTGATCGCCTCGGCGACCTGGGCGCGGATCGACGCGTAGCGCTCGACGAAGTACGCGTGGGCGGCATGGCTCGGGTCGCTCGTCGCGGCCGTCGACATGCTCGCGAACAGCTGGACCAGCCCGGGCACGTCGGCGTTGTGCCGGATGACGGTGATCAACTGCTCGACGATGTCCGCCTGCGGGTCGGCGAGGGCGAGGTCGACCTCGTCGCGTCGACGCAGGATGGCCGTGAACAGCTCGTCCTTGCTGTCGAAGTAGTGCAGCAGCCCGGCCTGGCTGAGGCCGACCGAGTCGGCGAGTTCCCGGACCGACGTGCCGCGGAAGCCGTTGCGGGAGACCACCTCGAGCGCCGTGTCGAGGATCTCCGTGCGCTTGGCCACACCCTTCGCGTACGAACCCCGTTGTGCCATGCGGTCAGGCTAGCGCGACCGTCGGCGGTCGGGCCCGAAACCCACCGTCACTCGGTTTTCGCTGGTAGCGTCACGTCATGACCCTCCATCACGACGGCGACGCGGCCGACGACCAGTTCCGAGACGACCAGGCCCGGGACGACCAGGCCCGGGACGACCAGGCCCGACTGACCGAGTTGCTCGGGCGACTCTCGCTCGACGAGAAGGTGCAGCTGCTCACCGGCCGCGACTTCTGGACGACCCACCCGAACGAGAAGATCGGCCTGCGGCGCATCCTGGTCAGCGACGGCCCCAGCGGGGTGCGCGGCGAGGTGTGGGACGAACGCTCGCCGTCCCTGAACCTGCCCAGCGCCTCCTCGTTGTCGTCGTCCTGGGACCCCGACCTGGCCCGTCGTTACGGTGCCGCGGGCGCCGTCGAGGCCCGCCGCAAGGGCGTCGACGTCGTGCTCGGCCCGACCATCAACCTGCACCGGTCGCCCCTCGGCGGTCGGCACTTCGAGGCGTTCAGCGAGGACCCGGTGCTCACCGCCGAGCTCGCCGCCGCGTACGTCCACGGCGTGCAGGACAACGGCGTCGGCGCGACCCCCAAGCACTACGTCGCCAACGACTACGAGACGGACCGCTTCACCGCGAGCACCGTGGTGAGCGACCGGGCCCTGCGCGAGCTCTACCTGCTGGCGTTCGAGAAGGCCGTCACCGAGGCCCACGCCTGGCTGGTCATGTCGTCGTACAACTCGATCAACGGCGTGACCGCGACCGAGAACGAACTGCTCGAGACGCCGCTGAACAGCGAGTGGGGCTTCGACGGCGTCGTGGTCAGCGACTGGACCGGCGTGCGGAGCGTCGAGAGCGCGAAGCACTCGCAAGACCTCGTGATGCCCGGCCCGGACGGTCCCTGGGGCGACGCGCTCGTCGCCGCCGTGCGGGCGGGAGAGGTGCCGGAGGCCTCGATCGACCGCAAGGTGCTGCGCCTGTTGCAGCTCGCCGCCCGCGTCGGAGCCCTCGCCGGCTTCGAGCCGGTCGCCGCGACGCCGACCACGGTCGAGGACGGGATCGCCTTCGTCCGCGAGGCCGCGGCCGCCGGCACCGTCCTGGCCCACGACCGGGGAGGCGCGGTGCCGGTCGACCCCGCGACCGTCCGGTCCGTCGCCGTCGTCGGCCACAACGCGCGGTTCGCGCGGACCCAGGGCGGCGGCAGCGCCACCGTGCTGCCCGAGAAGGTCGTCACGCCCGTCGAGGGCATCGAGCAGGCCTTCCCCGACGCGACCGTGACCTACTCGGTCGGCGCCGTCGTGCAAGAGGGCGTGGCCGAGCTGCCCCTCGACCGCATCACCAATCCCGAGACGGGCGAACCCGGCGTCCGTGTGTCGTTCCGCTCGGGCGACGACGAGCTGTTCTCGGAGGACCGTCGGGCCACCGCGCTCGTCTGGTTCGGTGGCGACGCCCCCATCGAGCGCAGCGACACGGTGCGTTTCTCGACCCGCTACACGCCGGAGGTCACGGGCGAGATCCTGCTCGGCGTGGCCTCGGTCGGCCACTCGGTCATCCGCGTCGACGGCGAGGTCGTGCTCGACGGCACGAGCGAGGCCGTCGGCGACGACCTCGGCGCGGCGTTCCTCGCACCGCCGTCGCAGTCGGCGGCCGTGGCGGTCGTCGAGGGGCGACCGATCGACGTCGTCATCGACCACACCATCGGGGCGAGCGCACTCGGCGGAGCCCTGAGCTACACCTTCGGCATCGAGCCCGACGACGCCGACCCGTCCGGGCTGATCGACGAGGCCGTCGCGGCCGCGGCGGCCGCCGACCTGACGATCGTCGTGGTGGGCACGAACAGCAAGGTCGAGTCCGAGGGCTTCGACCGCACCTCGCTCGACCTGCCCGGCCGCCAGGACGAGCTCGTCTCGCGCGTGGCGGCGGCCGCCGCGACGACCGTCGTGGTCGTCAACGCGGGGTCGCCGGTCACGATGCCGTGGCGTGACGAGGTCGACGCCCTGTTCCTCACCTGGTTCGGAGGTCAGGAGTACGGCCACGCGCTCGGCGACGTCCTCACCGGTGCCGTCGAGCCCGGCGGCCGCCTGCCCACGACGTGGCCCGCCACGCAGGCGGACGTGCCCGTGATCGACGTCACCCCCGTCGACGGCGAGGTCGTCTACGACGAGGGCATCCACGTCGGCTACCGCGCCTGGCTTAAGGCGGGCACGACCCCGGCCTACCCGTTCGGGCACGGCCTCGGCTACACGACCTGGTCGCTCTCGGGCCTCGACGTGACCTCGACGGTGAGCGCAGGAGGCGCGGTGCAGGTGGCCGTCGACGTCACCAACACCGGCGCCCGCGAGGGCAAGCACGTGGTCCAGGTCTACGCCTCGCGCCCCGACTCCGTGGTCGACCGTCCGGTGCGGTGGCTCGTCGGGTTCGCGCCCGTCGTGGTGCCGGTCGGGGGGACGAGCCGTGTCGAGGTGACCGTCCCGGCCCGGGCGTTCGCCGACTGGCGCGACGGGTCCTGGGCCCACGAGCCGGGCGCCTTCACGGTGCACGTCGGGTCGTCCGTCGCCGAGCTGCCGCTCGAGGCGACGGTCGTGCTCGAGGGGTGAGGCGCGCCGCGTGACGCGACCCGCGCCTCCTGGTCCGTCGGATCAGGAGGCGCGGGTCGTCGGTGCGCGGAGCGGGCGTCAGCCGCGGTGGTTGCCCGTGCGCTCGCCCCACTCGCGCCACGAGTACTCGGGCACGAAGCCGAGCAGGTCGCGGGCCTTGTCGCTGCTGAGCAGCGGCTCGACGCCCTCGATCGCCCGACGCTTCTCGACCTGCGGCCAGTACTGCTCGGCGAGCACGGCCGTCGGCGTGTTCATCACGGTGTCGGACGCCGCGATGATGAACGCCTCGAAGCCGACGAGGTCGCTCTCGAGCGCCTTGCGCACGGCCTGGGCGCCGTCGCGGGCGTCGATGTACGAGAACAGGTTGAAGGTGCGCTTCTCGGGGGTCTCGTCGAAGGGGTACTCCGAGTAGTCGCCGTCGTCCATCACGTTCGAGAAGCGCAGGCCGATCAGCTTGAGCTGACGGTCCCAGCGCGTGAAGTGCCGCGCCATCTCCTCCTCGACGGCCTTGCCCAGCGAGTACGACGACTCGGGGCGCACGGCGTACTCCTCGTCGAGCGGCAGGTACGGCGGATCGATGTCGAACGGGATGCCGAGCAGGGTCTCGCTCGAGGCCCAGACGACGTTGCGGATCTTCGCGGCACGGGCGGCCGCGAACACGTTGTAGCTCGACGTCACGTTGTTCGTGAAGAGGGCGGCGTTCGGCACCAGGCCGGGGGCCGGGATGGCGCCGAGGTGCACGACGGCGTCGATGTGGTCGTACCGGTCGTCCACGCTCGTGAGCGCCTGGGCGACCTGGCCGTAGTCGGTCAGGTCGACCTTGACGAAGACGACGCCCTCGACGGGGTCGGGGCTGGGGACGCGGTCGAGCAGGACGACCTCGTAGCCGTGTTCGGCGAGGTCGCGGACGACGGCGCGGCCGAGCTTGCCGCTGCCGCCGGTGACGGCGACTCGGGTGGTGGGGGTGCGGGGAGACGACATCGTCGGCCCTTTCTGCCGGACGCCCGGCGGGTCTGGGGGTGCGCGGATCGGGCTCCGCGCCTCCGTCGTTTCTACTAGCCGGCGGGCGTCCGTGGTCGGGCGCGGCTGGTCGGGTCGACTCCGCCCTGACGCCCGGGAGGCGCGGCGAGGGTCCGCATCCGCTGGGAGCCGTGTCGGACGCGCCGGGTAGCTTCGGCCTGACCGGGGTCGACCGTCGGCCCCCGAGAGAGGCCCCCATGAGCACGCCCACGAACCCCGCGAACCACGACGCCGACGAGCGCACCGACCCGGCCGCCGTGCACGGCGACAGCCCCGAGGAGGTCGAGCTGAACGGCGAGTCCCCGGCCGACGAGGCCGCGGTCGAAGGTGCCGTCGAGCAGGTCGACGGGCTCCTCGGTGGCCCGGGACGCGTCGCCTGAGCCGTCGGGCCGGTCGGAGCGTCAGCCGATCGGCTGCAGCGAGTGGAAGGCGGTGCCGTGGTAGACGAGCGGCGCCGCCGTGTCGTCGACCCGGGCGCCGAGCACCTGCAGGATGACCACAAGGTGGTCGCCGGCGGGCACCTCGCGGTGCACCACGCACTCGAGCCGCAGCGGGGTGCCCGACACCAAGACGGCCCCGTCGTCGGTGACGACGTGGTCGACGCCGGCGAACCGGGCGGCCCGCGTGCGCGACGAGAGCTGACGACAGAGCAGGCCCTGGTCGGCGGCGAGCACCGAGACGCCGAGGCGCGGCGCCGTGCGCAGGCGGGCCCAGGTCGCCGAGTCCTGACGCGCGGAGAACGTCACCATCGGCGGGTCGAACGAGGCCCCGACCGTGAAGCTCGAGACGACCATGCCGTCCGGGCCGTCGACCCCGGTGGCGGCGAGCGCGGCGACCCCGCTCGGGAAGGCGGCGAACGCCGAGCGTTCGACCGGGTCGAGCGACGTGGTGCGGGTCATCGGGGCTCCCGTCGAGAGATGTGAACCAGTTGGTTCATCGCGACGTTAGCCGTCCGGTGTTTCATCCGGATTACGAGGTGTTCCAATCACCTGGAAGTCACCCACCACCTCGGGCATCGTCCGAGGTACGGTGTAGTGCGCTCACCGGCTGGTTACCGGGGCGCCCGTTCCCGTCAAGCGGCCGACGAACGCAGCGTGGTCTCCTGATCCGACTTCGTGAGGTCCTCGGCCGTGGGTCCGGTGGGCACGCCCTGGTCCGAGCTCCGCTCGTCGACCGGGGCGTGCCCTCTTCTCGTCCCGGCGGTCGTCGCGGACCGGGCGTCCTCGGGGTCGCGAGTCGCGCCTCCTCGTGCTTTACTTGAGGCCCCCTCACCTCGTGGAGGTTCAGGGCACGAGGCGGGGGACCGGCCGCGGGAGCGTCGTCGCGCTCCCGCGGCCGGACGACCCGTCCGTGGTCGTCGCCGTCGGACCGGTGGATGGTGCAGGGTTGACTCATCATGTCGCCCGCTCCCGTCGCCCCCCTCGCCGCCCTGCTCCCCTCGACGCCGGGCGCCGACTCGTACGACGCCGACGCGGCGTACACGGCCTTCGCCGAGTGGGCCGAGTCGCGGGGGCTGCCCCTCTACCCGGCCCAGGACGAAGCGATGATGGAGCTCGTCGGAGGCGCGTCGGTGATCCTCAGCACGCCGACCGGCACGGGCAAGTCGCTCGTCGCGGCCGGCGCCCACTTCGTCGCCCTGAGCCAGGGCGGGCGGTCGTACTACACGGCACCGATCAAGGCCCTGGTCAGCGAGAAGTTCTTCGCGTTGGTCGAGCTCTTCGGGCCCGAGAACGTCGGCATGGTGACCGGCGACTCGTCGGTGAACTCCGACGCGCCGATCATCTGCTGCACGGCTGAGATCCTCGCGAACCTGGCCCTGCGGCACGGGGCCGACGCCGCCGTCGACCAGGTCGTGATGGACGAGTTCCACTTCTACGGCGACCAGTCGCGCGGCTGGGCCTGGCAGGTGCCGCTGTTGCTGCTTCCGCGTGCGCAGTTCCTGCTGATGTCGGCGACGCTGGGGGACGTCACCCGCATCACCGACGACCTCGCGCGGCGCACCGGTCGGCCCGTGGCGCGGGTCACGGGCGTCGAGCGTCCCGTGCCGCTGCACTACTTCTACGCGCAGACGCCCGTGCAGGAGACGGTCGAAGAACTGCTCTCGACCGGCGAGGCGCCCGTCTACGTCGTGCACTTCTCCCAGGCCGCGGCGCTCGAGCGGGCGCAGGCGCTGTCGAGCATCAAGGTCGCCAGCCGCGAGCAGCGCGACGAGATCGCCGAACTGATCGGCGGCTTCCGGTTCAGCACCGGGTTCGGCAAGACCCTCAACCGCCTGGTGCGGTCGGGCATCGGCGTGCACCACGCGGGCATGCTGCCCAAGTACCGTCGCCTCGTCGAGCAACTGGCGCAACGCGGCCTGCTGCGGGTCATCTGCGGCACGGACACGCTCGGCGTCGGCATCAACGTGCCGATCCGCACGGTGTTGCTGACGGCGCTGACCAAGTTCGACGGCACCCGCATGCGCCAGGTCAGCGCGCGAGAGTTCCACCAGATCGCCGGGCGGGCCGGTCGCGCGGGCTACGACACCTCGGGCACGGTCACGCTGCAGGCGCCCGAGCACGAGATCGACAACCTCAAGCAGATCGAGCGGGCGGGCGACGACCCGAAGAAGAAGCGCAAGATCGTCCGCAAGAAGGCGCCCGACGGCTTCGTGTCCTGGGGCGAACCCAGCTTCACCAAGCTCATCGCCGCCGAGCCGGAGGCCCTGACCTCGCACATGCAGGTCACCCACGCCATGCTGCTCAACGTCATCGGGCGCGGCGGCGACGTCTTCGCCAACGTGCGCTCGCTGGTCTTCGACAACCACGAGCCCCTCGCCAAGCAGTACGCCATGGCCCGGCAGGCCATCTCGATCTACCGCACGCTGCGCACCGCCGAGGTCGTCGTACAAGAGGCCTCGCCCGACGGAGGCGCCCCGACCATCCGCCTGACCGTCGACCTGCAGGCCAACTTCGCCCTGAACCAGCCGTTGTCGCCCTTCGCCCTGGCGACCTTCGAGGTGCTCGACGCCGAGTCGCCCACCTACGCCCTCGACATGGTGTCCGTGGTCGAGGCCACCCTCGACGACCCCCGGCCGATCCTGTCACAGCAGCAGTTCAAGGCCCGCGGCGAGGCCGTGGCCGCGATGAAGTCCGAGGGCATCGAGTACGACCAGCGCATGGAACTCCTCGAGGAGGTCACCTGGCCCAAGCCGCTCGACGAGTTGCTGACCGCCCTGTTCGAGACGTACGCGGCGTCGCAGCCCTGGATCGGCGACTTCGCGCTCAGCCCCAAGTCGGTCGTGCGGGACCTGTACGAGCGGGCCATGACCTTCGGCGACTTCGTGGCCTTCTACGGGTTGGCCCGTTCCGAGGGGCTCGTGCTGCGCTACCTGTCCGACGCCTTCCGCGCGTTGCGGCAGACGGTGCCGGACGAGGCGAAGACCGACGAGCTGGTCGACGTCATCGAGTGGCTCGGCGAACTCGTCCGGCAGGTCGACTCCAGCCTGCTCGACGAGTGGGAAGAGATGGTGAACCCGAGCGAGCTCGAGGCCCACGACGAGATCGTGCCCCCGACGCTCCGCAACCTCACCGCCAACGCGCGGGCCTTCCGGATCATGGTGCGCAACGAGCTGTTCCGTCGCGTCGAACTCGCCGCACGCGACGACGCCGACGCCCTCGGGGCCCTCGACGCGGGCTCGGGCTGGGACGCCGACCGCTGGGGCGAGGCCCTCGACCGGTACTACGACGAGTACGACTCCATCGGCACGGACGCCGCGGCCCGGGGGCCGCAGATGCTCCAGGTCGAGCAACTGCCCACGGTGTGGCGGGTGCGGCAGATCCTCGCCGACCCCGAGGGCGACCACGACTTCGGCATCTCGGCCGTGGTCGACCTCGCCTCGAGCGACGAGCGAGGCGAGGCCGTCGTGACCGTCACGGCCGTCGGGCCGGCCTCCGAGCGGAGCAGACCGTCACCCGTCGAGGGGTAATCTCGTAGGGTCGCGCCCCACCCCGGCAGCCGACCAGCTCCACCCGCGTTCCACCACGAAGAGGTCGCCATGTCTCGTCTGTCCGGCAAAGTCGCCATCGTCACCGGGGCAGCCTCGGGCATCGGCGAGGCGATCGTCCGCCGGTTCGCCGACGAGGGGGCCCGGGTCGTCGCGACCGACATCGTCGACGGGGCGGCCGTGGCCGCCGAGACGGGGGCCGAGTTCGTGCAGCACGACGTCGCCAACGGCGGCGACTGGAAGCGCGTCATGGACCGCATCGCCGAGCACTACGGCCGACTTGACGTACTGGTCAACAACGCCGGCATCGTCTCGGGTCAGTCGATCGACGTCACCCAGCTCGAGAGCTGGAACCGCGTCTTCGCGGTCAACGTCACCGGCGTCATGCTCGGCACGCGCTTCGCCATCGAGCAGATGCGCGCGAACCCCGACGGCGAGGGCGGGTCGATCATCAACCTGGCTCCGGCGACGTCCTTCCTCGGCTTCGGTGACGACGCGGCCTACACGGCGAGCAAGCACGCGCTGGTCGGGCTCACCCGGTCGAGTGCCGCTCACGCCGCCCAAGAGGGCTGGAACATCCGCATCAACTCGCTGCACCCCGGCCCGACCGACACCGCCCTGTTCCGCCGTCAGGTCGAGGCCCAGCCGCAGGTGCTCGACGCGTTCCGCGCGATGAGCCCTCGGGGTCGACTCGCCAAGCCCGACGAGGTCGCCGGGCTCGCCCTGCACCTCGCGAGCGACGACTCGGCCTTCTCGACCGGCGCCCAGTTCGTCGTCGACGGCGGGCTGTCGAGCACGCACCCCTCGATGTAGCCGCGCTGCGTGGTGCGGTGCGGTGCGGTGCGGTCCGGTGTGGCGCGGTGCACGGTGCGGCACCGCGATTCGTCCACGGCACCGCGTCTAGATCAGGTGCGGTGCACGATTCGCGGTGCGGTGCGGGCGGGGCGCGTCAGAAGAGCGTCGCCGGAGGCGCGGGCGGGGTCGCCGGCGCCGCGATCGGGTCGGTCGTGGCGACCGGTGCCCCCGGCCAGCCGGGCCCGGACGGCACGTCGGTGCGGTTCTGGAACGCCGTGGCCGCGCCCCGGGCCCGCACGTCGGCCGCCTCGTTCATCTCGTGGCCGACGTGGCCGCGGACCCACTCGAAGCGCACCTTCCGCCCGGCCAGGGCGGCGTCGAGCTCCTTGAGGATCTCGACGTTGAGCACGGGCTTGCCGTCGGCCTTCCGCCATCCCTTGCGCTTCCAGCCGGGCATCCACTCGGTGCAGGCCTTGATCGTGTACTGGCTGTCGCACAGGATGTGCAGGTCGTCGTCGGTTCCGGCCGTGGCGCGCAGCAGCTCGAGCACGGCGGTGAGCTCGCCCTGGTTGTTGGTGGCACGCGGCCAGCCGCCGGCCGCCCACCGCTCGTCGTCGACGTACCAGGCCCATCCGGCGGGGCCGGGGTTGCCGAGGGCCGATCCGTCTGCTGCGGCGGTGATGGTCATGCGGGGTGCTCCTTGCGTCGACGGGTTGCCGGTCCACGGTAACGTGCCGGGCGCGACCGACCGGACCCGCGCCTCCTGCGGGGGTGTCGGCGATCGCCCGGTAGGGTGGCGCCCGCCCGTGTCAGCCGTTGTGGTCGGGGTGCGACCCGGTGCGCTCGCCCGTCTCGATGCCCGCGACGGCGGCGAGGTCGCCGGCGTCGAGCTCGAAGCCGAAGACGTCGAGGTTGGCGCGGATGCGCGACGGCGTGACCGACTTCGGGATCACGACGAGCCCCTGCTGCAGGTGCCAGCGGATCGTCACCTGGGCCGGGGTGACCCCGTGCTTCGCGCCGATGCGCACCAGGGCGGCGTTGTCCAGGATGCGCCCTCGCGCCAGCGGTGACCACGCCTCGGTGACGATGCCGTGGGCGGCGTCGAAGTCGCGCAGCTCGCGTTGCTGCAACCACGGGTGCGCCTCGACCTGGTTGATGGCCGGCACGACGTCGGTCTCGGCCATCAGGCGCTCGAGGTGCGCGATCTGGAAGTTGCTCACGCCGATCGAGAGCGCGCGGCCCTCGGCCCGGATCGTCTCGAGCGCGCGGTAGGTCTCGACGTACTTGTCCTGCCGCGGAGCCGGCCAGTGGATGAGGTAGAGGTCGACGTGGTCGGTGCCGAGCTTCGTCAGGCTCTCGTCGAACGAGCGGAGCGTCTCGTCGTAGCCGTGCGCGGTGTTCCAGACCTTGGTCGTGAGGAACACCTCGTCGCGCGGCACGCCCGAGGCCCGCAGGGCCCGGCCCACGCCCCGCTCGTTGGCGTAGAACTCGGCCGTGTCGAGGTGGCGGTACCCCTCGGCGAGGGCGGTCTCGACGACCCGCTCGGCCTCGTCGTCGGCGACCTTGTAGACGCCGAGGCCGAGCTGGGGGATCGTGCGGCCGTCGTTGAGGGTGATCTGGGGCACGTCGATGGAGGGCATGCCCCAACTCTGCCAGCGACCGACCGACGCGTGTCGCACGCACCGGGCGACCGTCCGGTGAACGGTGCGCGCCGGGCCCGACGCCCGATGGACGAGGAGGCGCGGGTCAGCTCGTCTGGACCGGCACCGGTTCGGTGTCGGGCAGGGGGCTGGCGTCACGGCCGCGGAGGTCGGGCAGCGCCTTGTGGAACGCGGCCCCGACGATCATGCCGACGAAGGCGAAGCAGGCGGCGACGATGAGCCCGCCCTGGCCGCCGACGTGGTCGATCGCGAAGCCGGCGATGGCCGAACCCAGGGCCGAGCCGATCAGCTGGCCGGTGCCGGCCCAGCCGTAGGCCTCGGCCGTGTCGCTGAACTTCACGCTCGACGAGACGATCGCGAACATCACGGCCAGGGCGGGTGCGATGCCGACGCCCGCGATCAGCAGCGTGATGCTGATCGGCCAGAGGCCCGTCGCGAAGATCGCGAGGGTCATGCCCACGAACACGATGGCGATGCGGCGGGCGAGCGCCCACGGGCCGACCGGGACGTGCCCGAGGGCGAGACCGCCGACCAGCGACCCCGCGGCGAAGATCGCCAGGGCGATGCCCGAGTCGGCGCTCCCCTCGCCGAAGAGCGCGACGACGCCGGCCTCGACCGCGGCGCAGGCGCCGATGAGCAGGAACCCGGCGACGGTCGCGAGCAGCACGGTCGGCCGGGCCAGCACCTTGCCGAAGGCCCGCTTGCTGCGGGGGATGCGGACGCGTCCGACCTCGGGCGAGGCGATGAACCAGATGCCGCCGCCGACCAGGAACGCGGCCGCGAGCCAGATCGCCTCTCGCGTGCCGACCTGCGTGCCGACGAAGGTCGTGATGACCGGACCGGCGACCCAGATGATCTCTTGCGCGGACGCGTCGAGGGAGAAGAGGGGGGTGAGCTGGTTCGAGGTGACCATCTTCGGATAGATGGTGCGGACGGCCGGCTGGACGGGAGGCACGCTGAGGCCCGTCACGAAGCCGAGCGCCATGAACACCGGCACCGAGAAGTCGTACAGGGTGAAGGTGACCATCGTGATGAGGCAGACCACCAGGGTCAGGGTGAGCACGGGGCGCATCGCCCAGCGGCCCATCCACCGGCTGGTGAGCGGCCCCGAGATCGCCTGACCGATGCTCGTCGCCGCGAGGACGAGACCGGCCGCGGCGTACGAGTGGTGGACGTGCTCGACGTGCAGCAGGAACGCGAGCGACAGCATGCCGAACGGGAAGCGCGCGGTCAGCTGGGCCGCGATGATGCGCGAGACGCCGGGCGTCTTCAGCAGGGTCGAATAGGTGCTCACGAGGGGACAAGTCTACGAGTGGGTCCGCGGTCCGCGACACGCCGTGGTCCCGAACTGGGGACATCCGTCGACGAGTGTCGGTGGTGGGGACGAACATGTGGAGAACGGCGCAGAACCGGGGAGAACCGCCCTCGTTCTGTGCAAAACGTGTGCGGTTCCCTGTGGACAACTCTGCGAGACGAACTACAGGCGTGTAACACCGCATCTAGTTGTGGGGGCAACCCCGGGCCACTAGATGTAGTATCGAGGAGTCGCCACGGGCACCACGACCCGCAGGCTCACGAACCACCGATCCGGCCTCAGGGGCCGGCCAGAACACAGGGGATCCCATGGCCATCACCGTCTACACCAAGCCGTCCTGCGTCCAGTGCACGGCCACCTACCGAGCCCTCGACAACAAGGGCATCGAGTACGACGTGCTCGACGTCACGGCCGACGACGCCGCCCTCGAGAAGGTCCGCGCCCTCGGCTACATGCAGGCCCCCGTGGTCATCGCCGACGACGACCACTGGAGCGGTTTCCGCCCCGACAAGATCGCCGCGCTGGCCGCCAAGGTCGACTAGTCGACCCGGCGCACAGCGCCCCACCAGTCGGATGACCCGGGGCTCGGGCCCACAACACGTCGGAGGCGAGGACTCGTCATGACGAACGAACTCGTCTACTTCTCGAGCGTCTCGGGCAACACCGACCGCTTCGTCAAGAAGCTCGGTCTGCCGGCCCGGCGCATCCCGCTGTTCCCGTCCGAGCTGCCGCTCCACGTCCGTGACCCCTACGTCCTCGTCCTGCCGACCTACGGTGGCGGCGAAGGACGAGGCGCCGTCCCGAAGCAGGTCATCCGGTTCCTCAACGACGAGGGCAACCGGCGCCTCATCCGAGGCGTGATCGCGGCGGGCAACACCAACTTCGGAGAGGGCTACTGCCTGGCCGGTGACATCGTCGCCGCCAAGTGCGACGTTCCCCTTCTCTACCGTTTCGAAGTCTTCGGAACACCAGACGACGTACAAGCCGTACACACAGGATTGGAAGAATTTTGGACGCAGCAGTCGATGACCTCGAAGTGATCGCCGCCCCGGGGCAGGGTCTCAGCTCGGGGATGGACTACCACTCCCTGAACGCGATGCTGAACCTCTACGGTCCGTCCGGCGAGATCCAGTTCGAGAAGGACCGCGAGGCGGCGAAGCAGTACTTCCTGCAGCACGTCAACCAGAACACGGTCTTCTTCCACAACCTGCGTGAGCGTCTCGACTACCTCGTCGAGAACGAGTACTACGAGCTCGCCACCATCGAGCAGTACGACTTCGCCTTCATCGAGAAGCTGAACGACCTCGCCTACTCGAAGAAGTTCCGCTTCCAGACCTTCCTCGGCGCGTTCAAGTACTACACCTCGTACACGCTCAAGACGTTCGACGGCAAGCGCTACCTCGAGCGCTTCGAGGACCGCGTCGTCATGACCGCCCTCGGCCTCGCCCAGGGCGACGAGAAGCTCGCCGTCGACCTCGTCGAAGAGATCATCGCGGGCCGGTTCCAGCCGGCCACGCCGACCTTCCTCAACACGGCGAAGGCCCAGCGCGGCGAGCTCGTCAGCTGCTTCCTGCTGCGCATCGAAGACAACATGGAGTCCATCTCGCGCGGCATCAACTCGTCGCTGCAGCTGTCGAAGCGCGGTGGCGGCGTCGCCCTGTCGCTCTCGAACATCCGCGAGGCCGGCGCCCCGATCAAGCAGATCGAGAACCAGTCGTCGGGCATCATCCCCGTCATGAAGCTGCTCGAAGACAGCTTCAGCTACGCCAACCAGCTCGGTGCCCGCCAGGGTGCCGGTGCGGTGTACCTCAGCGCACACCACCCCGACATCATGCGGTTCCTCGACACCAAGCGTGAGAACGCCGACGAGAAGATCCGCATCAAGACGCTGTCCCTCGGCGTCGTCGTGCCCGACATCACGTTCGAGCTCGCCAAGAACAACGAAGACATGTACCTCTTCTCGCCGTACGACGTCGAGAAGGTCTACGGCGTCCCCTTCGGCGACGTCGCGATCAGCGAGAAGTACCGCGAGATGGTCGCCGACTCGCGCATCAAGAAGACCAAGATCAAGGCGCGCGACTTCTTCCAGACGATTGCCGAGATCCAGTTCGAGTCGGGCTACCCCTACATCGTGTTCGAGGACACGGTCAACAAGGCGAACCCGATCAAGGGTCGCATCAACATGTCGAACCTGTGCTCCGAGATCCTGCAGGTCAACACGCCGACGACCTTCAACGAAGACCTCTCGTACAACGAGATCGGCAAGGACATCAGCTGCAACCTCGGCTCGATGAACATCGCCCTGTCGATGGACGCCCCCGACCTCGGCAAGACCGTCGAGACCGCGATCCGTGGCCTCAGCGCCGTCAGCGACATGAGCCACATCACGTCGGTCCGCTCGATCGAGGTCGGCAACGACCAGTCGCACGCCATCGGCCTCGGCCAGATGAACCTGCACGGCTACCTCGCCCGCGAGCGGGTGCACTACGGCACGCCCGAGGCGATCGACTTCACGAACATCTACTTCTACACGGTGCTGTTCCACGCCCTGCGTGCCTCGAACACCATCGCGATCGAGCGTGGCGTCACCTTCGGCGGCTTCGAGGACTCGACCTACGCGTCGGGCACCTTCTTCGACAAGTACACCGAGACCGAGTGGAAGCCCGAGACCGAGCGGGCGGCGGCACTGTTCGCCGACGCCGGCGTCGCCATCCCCACGCAAGACGACTGGCTCGCGCTCAAGGCCAGCATCATGCAGCACGGCATCTACAACCAGAACCTCCAGGCCGTGCCGCCGACCGGGTCGATCTCGTACATCAACCACTCGACGTCGTCGATCCACCCGATCGCGTCGAAGATCGAGATCCGCAAAGAGGGCAAGCTCGGTCGCGTGTACTACCCGGCGCCGTTCATGACGAACGACAACCTCGAGTACTACACCGACGCCTACGAGATCGGGCCCGAGAAGATCATCGACACCTACGCCGCGGCGACGCAGCACGTCGACCAGGGCCTGTCGCTCACGCTGTTCTTCAAAGACACGGCGAGCACGCGCGACATCAACAAGGCGCAGATCTACGCATGGCGCAAGGGCATCAAGACGATCTACTACATCCGTCTCCGCCAGCTCGCGCTCGAGGGCACCGAGGTCGACGGCTGCGTCAGCTGCATGCTCTAGGCCCTCGCGCCTCGAGTCCTTGCGCCACCCGGCGCGGGCCGGTCTCGACGACCGGCCCGCGCCTCCTGAACTCACACTCCTGCTCCTGAAAGGCACGTCATGACCCTCACCGATCCGGTCCACGCCACCGGCAAGTCGGTCCCGCTGATCTCGTCGGTCAGTGCGATCAACTGGAACCGCATCCACGACGACAAGGACGTCGAGGTCTGGAACCGGCTGGTCAACAACTTCTGGCTGCCCGAGAAGATCCCGCTGTCGAACGACGTCCAGTCGTGGAACACCCTCACGCCCGAAGAGCAGCAGATGACGATGCGGGTCTTCACCGGCCTGACGCTGCTCGACACCATCCAGGGCACCGTCGGCGCGATCAGCCTGATCCCCGACGCGATCACCCCGCACGAAGAAGCCGTCTACACGAACATCGCGTTCATGGAGTCGGTGCACGCCAAGAGCTACTCGTCGATCTTCTCGACCCTCGCGTCGACCCCCGAGATCGACGACGCCTTCCGCTGGTCGACCGAGAACGTCAACCTGCAGAAGAAGGCCCAGATCGTCCTCGACTACTACACGGGCGACGACCCTCTGAAGCGCAAGGTCGCCTCGACGCTGCTCGAGTCGTTCCTGTTCTACAGCGGCTTCTACCTGCCGATGTACTGGTCGTCGCGCGCCAAGCTGACCAACACGGCCGACCTCATCCGCCTCATCATCCGCGACGAGGCCGTGCACGGGTACTACATCGGCTACAAGTTCCAGAAGGGTCTCGAAGGCGCCTCGGACGAGCGCAAGCAAGAGATCAAGGACTACACGTTCAACCTTCTCTTCGAGCTCTACGAGAACGAGATCCAGTACACGCAAGACCTCTACGACGGCGTCGGCCTCAGCGAAGACGTCAAGAAGTTCCTGCACTACAACGCCAACAAGGCGCTGATGAACCTCGGCTACGAGCCGATGTTCCCCAAAGAGACGACCGACGTGAACCCGGCGATCCTGTCCGCTCTCTCGCCGAACGCCGACGAGAACCACGACTTCTTCTCGGGGTCGGGTTCGTCGTACGTCATCGGCAAGGCCGTCAACACCGAAGACGAGGACTGGGACTTCTGACCCACCCCCGCACCACGCAGCAGGCGTCGCCCATCCCGGGCGGCGCCTGTTCTGCGTCCGGTCCGACCTCGCTCGGCCTCAGTCGGCGAGCAGCGCCGCACGGATCGCGGCGATGCCGATCCGCACCTCGGCGAACGAGGTGCTGAGCGGCGACAGTCCGATGCGCAGGGCGTCGGGGTTGCGGAAGTCCGGCACGACACCGGCCTCCCAGAGCCGCGCCACGATCGACCGGAACGAGTCGTGCGTGATCGTGACGTGGCTGCCGCGGCGGTCCGGTTCGCGAGGCGTCGCGACGGTCACCCCGAGCGGCACGAGCCAGGCGTCGACGAGGTTGAAGGCGTAGTCGGTCAGGGCGAGCGACTTCGATCGGATGGCATCGATGCCGGCCTCGTCGATCAGGTCGAGCATGTCGTGCATCGCGAGCATGCCCATCACCGGGGGAGTGCCGCTGATGAACCGCCGGATGCCGGTCGCCGGCTGGTACCCGTCGGCCATGGCGAACACGTCGGCGGCGCCCATCCACCCCTGGATCGGCTGGTCGAGCTCGGGCAGCAGCGAGGCGCGGGCGTAGACGAACGCGGGAGCTCCCGGCCCACCGTTCAGGTACTTGTAGGTGCAGCCGACGGCGAGGTCGACGCCCCACTCGTCGAGCTGCATCGGCACGACGCCGACGCTGTGGCAGAGGTCGGCCAGCACGAGACCGCCCGCCTCGTGCACGAGCGTCGTGATCGCGGGCAGGTCGACCAGCCAGCCCGACCGGTACGACACGTGGTTCACCAGCAGCAGTGCGGTGTCGGGCCCCACGACGTCGCGCACCTGCGACACGGTCACGCCGGTCGCCTTGTCGACGGCGATCCAGCGGATCGTGGCCCCGTGCTCGCGGGCGATGCCCTCGACGACGAAGCGGTCGGTCGGGAACTGGTCGTCGTCGATGACGATCTCGTGGCGGTCGGGCCGAGCCCGCAGGCCCGCACGGATCGCCTTGTAGAGCAGCACGGTCGTCGAGTCCGCCACGACCGTCTGGCCCGGGGCGGCACCGAGGCAGGCCGCCGCGATGCGGTCGCCGAGCTCGGTCGGCAGGGCCATCCAGCGTTCGTCCCACGAGCGGATCAACCGCGTGCCCCACGCGCCCTCGACGAACTCGGACAGTCGCGACAGCGTGGCGGTCACGGGCCGCCCGAGCGAGTTGCCGTCGAGGTACGACACCACGTCGACGGCCGGCACGAACCGGTCGACGAACGACGCCAGCGGATCGGCGGCGTCGAGCGGGCCGGCGGGGTGCGCCGAGGCCTGCTCGTCGGGGTCGGTGGCGTCGACGGGGTAGGCGAGCGGATCGGTCATCGGGTCTTCTCCTCGAGGGCGACGGCGAGCAGTTCGTCGGCGGTCAGTGCGGTCGCGCGGGCGAGCCAGGCGGCCCGTTCGTCGGAGGACGCGGAGGCGCGGGGCGCGTCGGCGATCCAGGTCACGCGGGTGAACGGCAGGCGCGCACCGCCGGTGGGCCCGGCGACGTCGGGGGCGAGGGCGTCGAGCAGGCCGGCCAGCCCGAAGCCGGCCCGACCCATCGCGCGCAGCTCGCGTTCGTTCACCCCGAGCGGAAGGTCGCCGTTCCCGAGGTCGGTGCCGTAGAGCACCCGGCCCCCGGCGGCACGGAACCGCGACAGGTTGTCGACGGCCGTCTCGTGCGCGACCCCACCGAGACCGTAGCCATGGATGTCGAGCGTGCTCACCCACGTCGTGGACGCGGCCAGCCGGGCGATCAGGTCGTCGTCGAGCCGTTCGCTGAAGGGCGTGTGGGCGAGCCGGTCGACCCCGGCGTCGGCCGCGCGTGCCGCCTGGCCGACGCCCTGGACGTGGGCGACCACGGGCAGGTCGAGCCCGTGTGCGGCGTCGACGACGGCGGCCAGCATCGCGTCGTCGAGGACGGGGCCGACGTCGGAGTTCAGGGCGACCTTGACGATCGAGGCGCCGAGGGCGTGCTGCTGCTCGACGAGCCGGGCCGCGCGGCGCAACCGGGTCGAGGCGCGGAGGCCGCCCACCGCGAGGGAGGCGCGGGGCGG
>NZ_JACYNS010000039.1:0-21680 GCF_014839405.1 Frigoribacterium sp. CFBP 13605
ACCTCGGGCGGGGTGCGGGTCGCGATCGTCGGCGACTCGCTCACGGCCGGCGGAGGGCGCCTGCTGAGCGAGGGTCTCACCGCCGACACCTGGATGACCTACGCCCAGGGCGACGGCGTCGACTACGTCGGCGGCTACGCGAAGGGCGGCTCGACCGTGCAGGAACAGGCCGCCGCGGTGCGGCCCGTCGCCGACGTCGACGTCCTGGTCCTGATGTCGGGCACGAACGACGTGCGCCTCGGCACGAGCTTCGCCGAGTCCGCCTCGTCGTACGACGCCATCGTCGACACGATCCGGCCGGAGCACGTCGTCGTGGCCGCGATCCCGCCCTACGACCGTGCACCCCGGGCCGCGGCCCGGTACGAGGCACAGCTCGAACGCCACGTCGCCGACAAGGGCTGGACCTTCACCGACCCCTGGGGGTTCGCGCGGGCGGGCGACGTCTTCGCCGCCGGCACGACCGTCGACGGCATCCACCCCACGACGGCCGGGTACGAAGCCGTCGGCCACGCCTTGCGCGACGTCGTCCTCGACGTCGCCGGCGCCCGGGTCGTCGCCCCCCAGGCGGACTCCCCCGCCGACCCGGCCGACACCCCTCCGGGCACGACCAGCTGACGACGCCCGTCCTCGACCTCGGCCGCCCGGTCAGGGGCGCGATGCCGACGCGGGGGACGCGTCGACTCAGTGCTGCAGGAAGGCCAGCACGGCGAGCACCCGGCGGTGGTCCGTGCCGCTGTCTTCCAGCAGGAGCTTCTGGAAGATCGAGGTGACGTTCTTCTCCACCGCACCCGTTCCGATGACCAGTTCGGCCGCGATGGCGGCGTTCGTGCGACCCTCGGCCATCAGCGTCAGGACCTCCCGCTCCCGCGGCGTGAGCGCGGCGAGCGGATCGCTGCGACGGCCCAGCAACTGCGAGACGACCTGCGGGTCGAGGACCGTGCCGCCGTCGGACACCCGCCCGAGCGCGTCACGGAACTCGTCGAACGAGGCGATGCGGTCCTTGAGCAGGTAGCCGACCCCGCCCGAGCCCGCTTCGAGCAGGTCGCGGGCGTAGGCCACCTCGACGTACTGCGACAGCAGCAGGATGCCGAGGTCGGGCCGACGGCGTCGCGCCTCGATCGCGGCCCGGACGCCCTCGTCGGTGTGCGTGGGCGGCATGCGGACGTCGAGGACGGCGATGTCGGGACGGACCTCGTCGAGGTCGGCCAACAAGGCGTCGGCGTCGCCGTACGCCCCCACGACGTCGACCCCGATCTCGTCGAGCAGTCGGACGAGCCCCTCCCGCAGCAGCACCGAGTCGTCGGCGACGACGACACGGAGGGGCTGACGGGAGGGGCTCTCGAGACTCACGCGTCCAGACTAGGGGCGCGGCCCACGGACTACGGTCGCGCGGGCGGCCCGGCCGGCGGGTCGAGCGGCCCGTCGGGCAGCGCGGCGTCGGACAGCGGCTCGGTCACGGCCGTCGACGAGAACGGCGACAGCGGCTCGGTCGGCAGCGGCAGCGTCGGGTTGCTCGGCACCTCGATCGTCATCGGGATGCTCACCGTGACGATGGTCGGCCCGCCCTGCGGGCTGCTGATGTCGAGGAAGCCGCCGAGGCCCACCAGTCGCTCCTGCACCCCGGCGAGACCGTGGCCGTCGCGCAGGCCGGCGCCGCCGCGCCCGTCGTCGGTCACCACGAGCTCGAGCAGGGTGCCGATGCCGTCGGGAGCCTGCCTCGTGCGCAGCACGAGGTCGGCGCTGGCCGCCCCGGCGTGCTTGCCCGTGTTCGTCACCAGTTCGGACGCGATGAAGTACGCGTTGCGCTCGATGTCGCTCGGGATCACGACGTGCGCGGGCACCCGGTCGAGCATCGTGGTGGGCACCACCGAGCGGTCGACGAGCGACTCGAGCGCCGCCACGAGGCCCCGGTCCATCAACAACGGAGGCGCGAAACCGCGGGACAGGGCACGCAGCTCCTCGAGGGCCTCGCGGGACTGGACCCGCGCCTCCTCGATGAGGGTCTTGCTCTTCTCGGGGTCGGTGTCGACGGCGCGGGACGCCGCGGCGAGGTCCATCTGCAGACGCACCAGACGCTGTTGCGGTCCGTCGTGGATGTCGCGCTCGAGCCGGCGGAGGGCCGTGCCCTCGGCCGACAGGGCCGCCGTGCGCGAGATCTCGCGGTCGGCGAGCTCGACCTCGAGTTGCTCGCTGCGGAACCCCCCGAGCATGACGGCGGCGATCGCCTGGTGCATGACCACGAACCCGTGCACGACGTAGGGATAGACGAGCACGACGCCCGCGAGGAGCGCGAGGGCGAGGACGACGAGCACCGCGCCTCCGCCGTTGCCTATCGCGGACGCCCAGTTGAAGGTGTCGAACGGCGGCAACGCCTGGAAGACGAGCACGACCCCCAGGACGGCGAGCACCGGGCCGGCCAGGAGACCCACGAGGACGAAGGACGTGAAGCCCGCCACGATCGGGAACACCACGACGCCGTAGAGCAGGTACAGCCAGTAGTGCGGGTTGGCGAAGACGGAGACCGCCCGCACGAAGCGGTTCGTGGACCGACCCCATGCGGTGTTGGGAGTCCAGTCGACGGGTCGGATCGGACGGTCGCTGGCCCAGCCCAGGCGGAGCACCTCGAAGGTGCCGAACCACCGGGCGATCCACAGCGCGCCGAAGACGACGATCGCGAGGAAGACGAGGGTGAACAACGAGTCGCTCGACCCGCTGACCGTGTGCAGGAACAACGAGGCGGCCACCGTCACGATGACGACGAGGACGGCCGAGAGCGCGACGTAGCCGAGTTCGCGGGGCAACTCGCGCCATCGGCGTCGGTAGCCGCCGGGGCGGGACGGGGGCGAGAGGTAGGGGTTGGCGGCGGTGATGGTGGTCTCCTGGATCATGCCTTCGAGCCTGGTCCGGACGGGGCGTCCACCCCATGGTGCCAGCGCCCGGACCGCCGGTGGGGTTATCCCCCCTCACGACCCGTGGTGAGGTGAGGCTGGCCTAGGTGAGCCGAGCCTCAGCTTGCTTGCGGAATTCTCCCAGACGTCTAGCGTTGCCTCCATCGTCTAGGAAAGGACCACGTCATGACCGACATCACCCGCACCGTCCCCCAGGGTTCCGTCGACCCCGACGTCGCCGCCGGCGTCGCCCAGTTCCTCAGCCAGGTCGTCACCGACATGACGGCCCTGTCGGTCAACGGCAAGCAGGCCCACTGGCACGTGCGCGGCATCGCGTTCGTCGCCGTCCACGAACTCATCGACGTGGTCGTCGACCACGCCCGCGAGTGGGCCGACCTCGCCGCCGAGCGCGTCGTCGCCCTCGGCCTGCCGGTCGACGGTCGCATCGAGACCGTCGCCGCCAAGACGGTCATCCCCCCGACCTCCCCGGGCTTCAACCAGATCGACGTCACCATCGCCGAGCTGGTCGCCCAGATCGACGCTTCGCTCGTCGCCGTCCGCGAGGCCATCGACGAGCTCGGCGAGCTCGACGCCTCGAGCCAGGACGTCGCGATCGAGATCTCGCGGGGCCTCGAGAAGGACCGCTGGTTCCTCGCCGCGCACGTCGCCGGCTGACCTCATCGCCAGACGGACGAAGGCCGCCACCCTGCACGGGGTGGCGGCCTTCGCCGTGTCGGGTCGGCACCGCCTCGTCAGAGCGTGCGGTGCGTCCACCGACCCGCCAGGACCGTGCCGACGACGGGCATCCGGCGCAGCTGGTCGTCCGACGCGGCGAGCGGATCGACCTCGGTGACCACGAGATCGGCGACGGAGCCGACCTCGACCGTGGCTCGACCGCCCGTCGAGGCGGCGAGCGCCGCCGAGGCGACCAGTCGCTGTTCGGGGTGCCACGCCTCGCGTCCGTCGCGCGAGCGCGAGATCGCCGCGGCCATCGCCACCCAAGGATCGAGCGGGGCGACCGGCGCATCCGAACCGAGCTGCAGGCGGACGCCGGCGGCGACGAGGCTCTCGAAGACGTAGGCACGCTCGGAGCGGCCCACCCAGAGCCGATCGACGACGTCGCGGTCGTCCATGGCGTGTTCGGGCTGCACGCTGGCCACGATGCCGAGGCGCGCGAACCGGTCGACGTCGTGCAGGTCGAGCAGTTGGGCGTGCTCGATGCTGCCCCCGCAGCCGACCAGCTCGAGGGCGTCCAGCGCCTGGGCGTTCGCGGCGTCGCCGATCGCGTGCACGGCCGGGACGAGTCCCGCCGAGGAGGCGCGGCGCAGCCACCCGACGAGTTCGTCGGTCTCGTAGATGCGCACCCCCCGAGCAGCCGGGTCGCCCTCGAGCCCGGGGTACGGGTCGTGGCACCACGCGGTGCGGGTGCCGAGGGAGCCGTCGGTGATGATCTTGAACGGCCCCATGGTGACGAGGCCCTCGGTGCCCGGGACCACGTCGCCGGTGCGCAGCCCGCGGGCGACGACGGCGTCGAGGTCGCGGGGGTAGACCCCGGGACGGATGCGGAGGCCCCGCGTGCCTCCGGCCACCCGACGTGTCCAGCGGTCGAGCGACAGCGTCATCTCGAGGTCGACGACGCCGACGACCCCCCGTGCGGCGGCCGCGTCGACGGCCTCGGCGACCCACCCGTCGAGCTGTTCGTCCGGTACGACGCTCACCGCGGCGCTGACGTCGAAGGCCGGCTGCTCGCGCAGCAGGCCGGTCGGGTGGTCGGCGTGACCGTGACGGGCCAGGGCGGACGAGTCGAGCCAGACGGAGTGCAGGTCGTTGCTCACGAGGACGACCGGCACGTCACCGGCCACCGAGTCGAGGAGCGCGCGGCTCGGAGCATCGGGCCAGAGGGCGTCCTGGAAGCCGTAGCCGACGAGGGTCCCGCCCGCCTCGACCGGCTCGACGCGGAGGCGCTCCCCCACGATCGAGGCCGCCTCGGCGGCGGACCGTGCCCGCGACAGGTCGAGTCGTCGGCGCACCAACGCCCACTGGTCCATGTGGACGTGGGAGTCCCAGAGGCCCGGGGCGAGCCAGCGGCCGTCGAGGTCGACCACCTCGGCACCGACGGGGGCGGGGCCGGACGCGAGCGCGACCACGCGGCCGCCGTCGAGCAGGACGTCCACGGGAGCGGGCCCGCCGCCGACCAGGCGGGCGCCCGTCAGGAGCGTGCTCCGCGCCTCCTCGGCCCGGGTGCCTGCGTCGACCGTCATCGGTCGCGCACCCGACGCATCTCGGCGGCGAGCGCCGGCTGCGCGTAGTGCTCACCGTGCTCGAGCTCGTCCACGATGCGGTCGACGACCTCGGGTGCCTTGTTCTGGCTGAGCTTGGCGCGGGCGTCGAACCGGGTCACGCGCAGCCGGATGCCGACGGTGCCCTTCGCGACCCGGCGAGAGCCCTCGTCGTCGAGGGTGAGGGTCGAGGGCTCGGGCATGACGCGCTCGAAGTGGTCGACGAGCTCGCCCAGCACGCGGAAGTTCTCGTCGTCCGAGAGGATCTCGGGGGTGCCCCAGAGGTGCGCCGTGACGTGGTTCCAGGTGGGGATGATCTGCTCGGCCGGATACCAGCCGGGCGAGACGTAGCCGTGCGGGCCCTGGACGATCAGCATGATCTCGTGCTCGCCCAGTTCGTGCGCGCGCTCGTCCGGACGACCGACGTGACTGACGAGCACGATGGCCCCCGGGTCGGCGTCGTCCTGCTCGAGCACGACGGGGTAGTGCGACGCGACGAGACCGGCCGCCGTGTGCGACACGATCGTCGCCCACGGGTTCTCGTGGATCAGCCTCTTGACCTCGTCGACGTCGGACAGGACGAACGTGGGGGTGTGCCGCATGCGATCAAGTCTGGTCGGTCGGGCACCAGTACAGCTTGCGACCCGCGGCCATCTCCATCACGACGTTCGTCCCGCAGACCCGGCAGGGCAGACCCTCGCGGTGGTAGACCCAGTGCCGGTCGGCCCGGCTGCGCAGGGCCTTGGCGTGCTGGGACTTGGTGAGACCGTCCATGGTCATCATCTGGCCGAGCTCCACGCCGCTCTTGAGCAGCTTCGTCCAGTCTTTGTAGAGGGCGCGCAGGACCTCTTCGGGAACCTGGTTGCCGGGAGTGTGCGGGTCGAGCCGGGCCCGGAACAGCAACTCGGCGCGGTAGATGTTGCCGATGCCGCTGACCACGCTCTGGTCCATCAGCAAGAGGCCGATAGGGGTGCGCTTCTTGCCCGCGATCGACACGAATCGGTCGGCGCCCTTCTTCGGCGAGTCGACGAGGGGGTCGGGACCGAGCTTGGCGATCGCCAGGTCGACCCCGGCCGCGTCGAGCACCTCGCACTTCGTCGGGCCACGGAGGTCGCCGACCGCGGTGTCGGTCAGCAGCCGCACGCGCACCTGCCCGACGGGCTCGGGCGGGAACGAGTCGATGTCGTCCTCGGTCTTCTCCTGCTCGGCCATGCGCACGCGAGACCGGCGTGGCGCCCCGATGCTGGCCATCGAGTCCTCGCCGTCGTCGTCGGGGGCGTTCTCGGCCTTGCGGGTGGCCGCCCGGCGAGTCCGGGACTCGGCCATCGAATGGCCCGTGGCGATGGCGCCCGCGAAGTCCCACGCGCCATAGAGCCCGAGGTGCACGTGCAGCCACAGGCCGTTGTCGAACTCGAGGAACATCTGCTTGCCGACGGCCTTGGAGTCGACCATCGTGGCGCCGTCGAGCCTCGTCGCCCCGTCGGCGAACCGACCCTGGGGCGAACTCACCCGGACTCGGTGGCCGACGAAGCTCTGCTCGAACTGGTTGGCGATGCGGTGGACGGAATGGCCCTCGGGCACGGCGACACCTCTCTCGGTGGTCGATGGAACGGTCTCGGGCGTGACGCCGGAGACGACGGAGCGGCGAGGCCCCGGTCGGGGTCCCGCCGCTCTCGACGTTACGTCGTCAGTCGACCGGGTGACCGGCGATGGCGCCCGTGGTCTCGTACTCGCCGACCTGCGCGATGCGGCGCACGTGGCGTTCGTCGTGGCTGAACGGCTCGGCGACGAAGGCGTCGATGAACGCCAGGGCCTCGGCCTCTGTGTGCTGGCGCGCCCCGATCGCGATGACGTTCGCGTCGTTGTGCTGGCGGGCGAGCTTGGCGGTCGAGTCGTTCCAGACCAGGGCGGCACGGACGCCCTCGACCTTGTTCGCGGCGATCTGCTCACCGTTGCCCGAGCCGCCGAAGACGACGCCCAGCGCCTCGTGGCCGGCACGCTGGTCGCGCACGGTCGCCCGGGCCGCCGCGATGCAGAACGACGGGTAGTCGTCGAGGGGCTCGTAGCTCGTCGGACCGTGGTCGGTCACGTCGTGGCCCGCGTCGGTGAGGTGCTGGATGACGGTCGTGCTGAAGTCGAGGCCGGCGTGATCGGTCGCCACGTGGATGCGCATGGAGACGATCCTACGACCGGCTCAGTCGAAGATCGGCCCGACCGTGCGCGTGCGCTTGATCTCGAAGAAGCCGGGGTACGAGGCCACGGCGACGACGCCGTCCCACAGCCGCAGCGCCTCCTCGCCCTTCGGCGCCGGAGAGATGACGGGGCCGAAGAAGGCGACGCCGTCGACCGAGATGACGGGCGTGCCGACGTCCTGGCCGACTCGGCCGATGCCGTCGAAGTGGCTGGCACGCATCTGCTCGTCGTACTCGTCGCCGTCCGCGTACCGCGCGAAGTCGGCGGGCAGTCCGACCTCGGCCACGGCACCGGCGACGACGACGTCGCCGTCCTTCTCGCCCTCGTGGTGGATGCGGGTGCCGAGGGCGTCGTAGAGCGGCTTGACGATCTGCTGACCGTGGAGTTCACCTGCGGCCGTGACGAGCCGCGTGTAGCGCAGCATGCGGGCGAAGTTCGCCTTGTACTCGTCGCTGACGTCGGCGTCCTCGTTGAGGACCGCGAGGCTCATCACGTGGAAGGTGACGTCGAGGTCACGGTGCTTCGCGACCTCGTCGACCCAGCGGCTGGTCATCCAGGCCCAGGGGCACGACGGGTCGAACCAGAAGTCGACGACGGTGTGGGACGCGGGAGCGGGGGTGTCGGTCATGCCCTCAGTCAACACCCCGGCGTCGTACAGCCGGTCTAGGCTTTCAGCGGACCACGAGTCCCCCCTCACCCCCCAGACGGATGGAGCCAGCGTGCCCGGAGAGAACCTCACCCGCGTCGAGGCGCAAGAGCGCAAGAACGTCGTCGACGTGCAGTCGTACGAGATCGCCCTCGACCTGACCCGCGGCGACGAGGTGTTCGGCAGCTCGACCACCGTGCGCTTCACCGCCACCCCCGGAGCGTCGACCTTCATCGACGCGCTCACCCGCACCGTGCACTCGGTGACCCTCAACGGCACCGCGCTCGACGTCGACGCGGTCTCCGACGGCGTGCGCATCCAGCTGGCCGAGCTGGCCGCCGAGAACGTGCTCGAGGTCGTCGCCGATGCCGAGTACACCAACACCGGCGAGGGCCTGCACCGGTTCGTCGACCCGGTCGACGGCGAGGTCTACCTCTACTCGCAGTTCGAGGTGCCCGACAGCCGCCGCGTCTTCGCGGTCTTCGAGCAGCCCGACCTCAAGGCGACGTTCCAGTTCACGGTCACCGCACCCACACGCTGGCAGGTCGTCAGCAACCAGCCCACGCCCGAACCCGTCGTCGACGGTGAGACCGGCACCTGGACCTTCTCGCCCACGCCCGTGCTCTCGAGCTACGTCACGGCGATCATCGCCGGCCCGTACGACGTGGTCCGCAGCGACCTCACCAGTTCCGACGGCCGCACGATCCCGCTCGGCATCTTCACGCGCCGATCCCTCACCGAGTACCTCGACGCCGACTACATCTTCGAGAAGACCCGTCAGGGCTTCGCCTACTACGAAGAGAAGTTCGACTACGCGTACCCCTTCGACAAGTACGACCAGCTCTTCGTGCCCGAGTTCAACGCCGGTGCCATGGAGAACGCGGGTGCCGTCACCTTCGTCGAGACCTACGTCTTCCGCAGCAAGGTGACCGACGCCATCAAGGAACGCCGCGTCGTCACGATCCTCCACGAGCTCGCGCACATGTGGTTCGGCGACCTCGTCACGATGAAGTGGTGGAACGACCTCTGGCTGAACGAGTCGTTCGCCGAGTGGGCCTCGACCATCTCGACCGCCGAGGCGACCGAGTGGACCGAGGCCTGGACCACCTTCCAGGCGATGGAGAAGAGCTGGGCCTACCGCCAGGACCAGCTGCCGTCGACGCACCCCGTCGTCGCCACGATCAACGACCTCGAGGACGTCCAGGTCAACTTCGACGGCATCACCTACGCCAAGGGCGGGTCGGTGCTCAAGCAGCTCGTCGCCTGGGTGGGCATCGACGCCTTCTACGCCGGCGTCGCCGCGTACTTCAAGAAGCACCACCACTCGAACACCGAGCTGAGCGACCTGCTCGTCGAACTCGAGGCCACCTCGGGCCGCGAGTTGACCAGCTGGTCGAAGCTCTGGCTCGAGACCGCGGGCGTCAACACGTTGCGTCCCGAGCTCGAGGTCGACGAGAACGGCGTGATCACCTCGTTCGCCGTGCTCCAGGAGGCGGCCGCCGACCACCCCACCATCCGCCCGCACCGCCTCGCCATCGGCCTCTACGCCCTGCAGGGCGACGCCCTGGTCCGCACCGACCGCGTCGAGATCGACGTGGACGGCCCCCGTACCGAGGTCCCCGAGCTGGTCGGCCTGAACCGCGGCGACCTCGTGCTGATCAACGACGACGACCTCGCCTACGCGAAGATCCGACTCGACGAGGCGTCGCTCGCCACGGCCATCACCCACCTCTCGAAGATCTCGAACCCGCTGGCCCGCGCCCTCGTCTGGGGCTCGGTCTGGGACGCGACGCGCGACGCCGAGACCTCGGCCTCGGACTACGTGCGTCTCGTGCTCGACAACATCGCGACCGAGACCGAGTCGACGACGATCCGCACCACGCTCTCACAGCTGCTGCAGACCGCCCGCAGCTACGTCGCCCCCGCGCGCCGCACCTCCACGATCACCGAGGTCGGCGACGGCCTCTGGGCCCTCGCCCAGGGTGCCGAGGCCGGGTCGGACGCCCAGTTCCAGTTCGTCACCTTCTTCGCCGCGATCGCGTCGACCGAGACCCACCGGGAGGCGCTGGCCGGCCTGCTCGACGGATCGCTCGCTCTCAAGGGCCTCACCGTCGACACCGACCTGCGTTGGCAGCTGCTCGAGGGCCTCGTGCTCGTCGGCGGTGCCGGCGAGGCCGAGATCGACGCCGCCCTCGCCGAGGACAACACGGCGAACGGCGCCCAGGCCGCCGCGCGGGCCCGCGCGACGATCGCGACCACCGAGGGCAAGCTCGCCGCCTTCGCGTCGGTCGTCGACAGCGCCGAGCAGCCCAACGCCATCGTCCGGGCGACGACCCTCGGGTTCCAGCACACGAACGACCCGGCGATCCTGCAGCCGCTCGTCGAGCGCTACTTCTCGTCCCTCACCGGCATCTGGGAGTCGCGCAGCTACCACATCGCCGACACCCTCGTCTCGGGGCTGTACCCGGCCGGCCTCGCCGACCAGGCCCTCGTCGACGCGTCGTACGCGTGGCTCGAGGCGAACCCCGAGACGCCGGCCCTGCGCCGCATCGTGAGCGAGAGCGTCGCGGGCGTCGAGCGGGCCCTGCGGGTGCAGGCGGTCGACCAGCAGTAGTCGTGCCCCGGGTCGCGCGACGACCCGACGACCGACCCGGACGGCGGGCCCTCTCACAGGGCCCGCCGTTCCGGCGTCCAGGCACCTCCCGGGTGGGGTTGCGGTGGCGTGCTTGACTTGTCGCTCATATGGACCTCCTCCTCGCTGCCGCCACCGACCCCGCCGCCCCGATCGCCTTCGACTGGGACGCCTTCTGGACGATGTGGCGCGTTCCCATCCGCATCGTGGCGATCCTGCTCGTCGCGGTGCTGTTGCGCGTCGCCCTGCACTTCACCATCCGGCGGGTCGTCGACCAGGTCGTGAACGGAATCAAGCGGAAGCAGAACGTCGACGACACGCAGGCCCTCATGGCCTCGCCGCTGCAGGCCGTCCGGGTCGTCCAGCGCACCCGCACGCTCGGCAGCGTGCTGAACAACGTGGTGACGGTCGTCGTCGCGGGCATCGCGCTCGTGTTGATCCTCGGCGAACTGAACTTCAACGCCGTCGCGATCGTCAGCGCGGCGGGCGTGGTCGGTGCCGGACTCGCGTTCGGCGCCCAGAACATCGTCAAGGACATGCTCAACGGCATCTTCATGGTCGCCGAAGATCAGCTGGGGGTGGGCGACGTCGTCGACGTCGGGCCCGCGGCCGGCGTCGTCGAGGCCGTCGGCATCCGCGTCACGCAGATCCGCGACGTGAACGGCGTGCTGTGGTTCGTCCGCAACGGCGAGATCCTGCGCGTGGGCAACATGTCGCAGGGCTGGACGCGCGTGGTCATCGACCTCGCCGTGCCCTACTCCGCCGACGTCGACCAGGTGCAGGACGCCATGTTGAACACCGCGAACGAGCTCGCCGCGATCCCGAAGTGGAGGCGCGCCATCATCGACCAGCCCGAGGTCTGGGGAATCCAGTCGATCGCCGAGGAGCACGTGGTCATCCGCATCGTCGCCAAGACACGGTCCGCCGACCGTGACAACGTCGACCGGGAGCTGCGGTCCCGTCTCAAGAAGACCCTGGACGCCATGGACATCGTGCTGCCCTCGCTGACGAGCGTCGTCCTCACCGGCTTCGACAGCGCCTCCTCGGTCCAGGGCGCCCGGGCGCCCCGCACGGCGCCGACGCCCCACGTGCCGCGGAGCAAGCGCAAATGACCGACCTGCCGCTGACGCCGCGCCCGTCCACCGCTCAGCCCGTGACTCCCCCGCCGTCTGCCGTGCCGGTCACCGTCCGGCGGGGCCTCGGTGACGACGCCGCCCAGGGCAACTTCTGGCAGCAGATCGGTGGGCGGCCGACCTTCGAGAAGTTGGTCCGCCGCTTCTACGAGGGGGTCCGGACCGACGAGGTGCTCTGGCCGATGTACCCGGAAGCGGATCTCGAGGGCGCGATCCAACGCTTGACGGGGTTCCTCGAGCAGTACTGGGGCGGCCCCACCACCTACAGCCAGGAGCGCGGGCACCCCCGCCTGCGCATGCGGCACATGCCGTTCCGGGTGACGCCCGAGGCACGTGACCACTGGCTGCAGCACATGCGGGTGGCCGTCGACGAACTCGAACTCGCTCCGCTCGACGACGCGATGCTCTGGGGCTACCTGGATCGCGCCGCGCAGGCCATGGTCAACACGTTCGAGCGCTGACCGCCCACCGCCGGGCCGCCCGCCTCGGACCGCCCACCGCCGGGCCGATCGTCAGAGCAGGGACGAGCGCCGCTTGACGAGCACGTGGCCCTTGGGCGTCGTGAGGCGGGTCCACGTGCCGGTCTCGAACACCGCGACCTCGTCCTCGCCGTCGAGGAATCCCAGGCTGAGGGCACCGAAGCCGGCTCCGGCGGGAACCCCCTCGGCACCCTCGACGGGGGCCGACCACACGTCGGCTCGCACCCGGTGCACGATCTGCTCACCGGTGCCCGTGGGGATCGCCTCGGCGACGCGGGCGATTCCGGCCTCGGCGGTCGATCGGAGGCGGTCGGCCTCGATCGGGCCGAGTCGCGTCCAGCCCCCGCGTGGCGGCGAGATCGCTGCCCACGTCACGGTGTTGACCGTGGCGGGCACGGACGCGGTGACCGCAGCGGTCGGGTCGACGACGTCGTTCTGCAGGCGTACGAGGCGCTCCTTCAGCGACCGGACCGGGACCACGGCGTCGAACTCGGGGCGGTCGTCGAGTTGGAAGGTGCGGAGCCCCAGCACGGTGGGGCTCGAGTCGAGCAGACCCATCGGGTAGAACACGGCGACGTAGACGGCCAGGACACCGGAGCCGGCGATGAGCCGGACCGAGCCGTCCTCCACCCGGCCCGCACGCCCGAGATAGGTCGCGAGATCGCTGAGGGACAGGGAGTCGGGGAGGGTGAATGCGTCGTTCATCGGCCCCCTAAACTACATCGCGTGACCGACGATCCGCTGCAGAGCCTGCTGTCCACCCTCGACCTCTCGCCGGCGGGCAACGTCGGTGGTCAGGACGTCTTCACGGGTGGGTCACAGCCCGAGCCGCTCGGTCGCGTGTTCGGCGGCCAGGTCGCCGCGCAGGCCCTCGTCGCCGCCCAGCGCACCGTCGGGGGCGGACGCGACGTCCACTCGCTGCATTCGTACTTCCTGCGGCCCGGCGACCTCACCATCCCCATCACGTTCACGGTCGACCGCATCCACGACGGCCGGTCGTTCGCGACCCGTCGCACCCAGGCGTCGCAGGACGGCGTGCCGATCTTCTCGATGATCGCGTCCTTCCAGACCCCCGACGAGGGGCTCGACCACCAGGTCGACATGCCCTCCGGTCTTCCCGATCCCGAGGACGTCCCGAGCGACGCCGAGCTACTGTCCGCGGTCGACAACCCCGTCGCCCAGTCGTGGGCCCGGCGGCCGTTCGACATGCGCCACGTGCCGTCGCCGGTCTTCTTCAGCGTCGAGGGCGACCACGTCGCGCACCAGGCCGTCTGGCTCAAGGCCACCGGCCCACTGCCCGACGATGCCGACCTGCACCGTGCCGCCCTGCTGTACGCGAGCGACTACACCCTCCTCGAACCGATCTACCGCCGTCACGGCGTCGCGTTCGTCACCCCCGGGCTCAAGGCCGCGAGCCTCGACCACGCCATGTGGTGGCACCGTCCCGCCCGCGTCGACGAATGGCTTCTCTACGTGCAAGAGAGCCCCAATGCGGTGGGCGGACGTGGCCTCTCGCTCGGGCGCATCTACGACCGCGCGGGCACTCTCGTGGCGAGCGTCGCACAAGAGGGCATGGTGCGGGTGCCGCGAGGCTGACCCGCCACGTTCCTGGTCAGCGCCGGCGGAAGGCCAGGGGTTCTTCGACGAACGGCGACCAGGCGTCGCGCTCGACGTCGGAGATGCGCCGGGGCTGATTCGTCGCCGAGTCGACCAGCACGATGGTGGTGGCGGCCTTCGTGAACAGCGTCCGGGGCTCGACGCCCTCGGGCGACCAGACCTCGTAGCAGACCTCGAGGCTCGCCCCGCCGAGTCGCCCGACCCAGATCTGCACGTCGAGCGGGGCCCGCAGGTACGGGATGGGGACGAGGTACTCGAGCTCCTGCCGGGCGATGAGCGTCATCGTCGCGGCGTTCGGACTGCCGTCGAGGACGGCGGCCGAGGACCGTTCGTCGATCGCCCCGTCGGCAGACCAGAACGCGTCGATGCGCGCCTCCTCGAGGAGGCGCAGCATCGACGCGTTGTTCACGTGACGGTACCCGTCGAGATCGCTCCAGCGGACTCGGGTCGGCACGTGCAGGCGGGTCATGACGGTGCGGTGCCGGTCAGTCGCGCGTGAGCTTGCGGTACGTGGCCGAACTCGGCTTCGCCGCGTCGGCGCCGAGGCGCTCGACCTTGTTCTCTTCGTACGCCTCGAAGTTGCCCTCGAACCAGTACCAGTTGGGCGTGCCGTCGTCGTTCAGGCCCTCCCACGAGAGGATGTGCGTGGCGATGCGGTCGAGGAACCACCGGTCGTGTGTGATGACCACGGCGCAGCCGGGGAACTCGAGGAGCGCGTTCTCGAGGCTGCCCAGCGTCTCGACGTCGAGGTCGTTGGTGGGCTCGTCGAGCAGGAGGAGGTTGCCGCCCTGCTTGAGCGTCAGCGCCAGGTTGAGGCGGTTGCGCTCACCACCCGACAGCACGCCGGCCTTCTTCTGCTGGTCGGGACCCTTGAAGCCGAACTGCGACACGTAGGCCCGCGACGGGATCTCGGTCTTGCCGACCTGGATGTAGTCGTGCCCCTCGGAGACGACCTCCCACAGGTTCTTGTTGGGGTCGATGCCGCCACGGCTCTGGTCGACGTACGAGATGTCGACCGTCTCGCCGACCTTGAGCTCGCCACCGTCGAGCGGCTCGAGGCCGACGACCGTCTTGAAGAGGGTGGTCTTGCCGACGCCGTTCGGCCCGATGACGCCGACGATGCCGTTGCGGGGCAGCGTGAACGACAGGTCGTCGATGAGCACACGCTCGCCGAACGACTTGTGGAGCTTCTTGGCGTCGATGACCTGTGAGCCGAGACGCGGGCCCACGGGGATCACGATCTCTTCGAAGTCCAAGGTGCGCGTGCGCTCGGCCTCGTTCGCCATCTCTTCGTAGCGCGCCAGACGTGCCTTCGACTTCGCCTGACGGCCCTTGGCGTTGCTCCGGACCCACTCGAGCTCGGACGCGAGGCGCTTGGCGAGCTTGGCGTCCTTCTTGCCCTGGACCTGGAGGCGCTCGCCCTTCTTCTCGAGGTAGGTCGAGTAGTTGCCCTCGTAGGGGTAGAGGCGGCCGCGGTCGACCTCGGCGATCCACTCGGCGACGTGGTCGAGGAAGTACCGGTCGTGGGTCACGGCGAGCACGGCGCCGGGGTACTTGCTGAGGTGCTGCTCGAGCCAGAGCACGCTCTCGGCGTCGAGGTGGTTGGTGGGCTCGTCGAGGAGCAGCAGGTCGGGCTTCTGCAGCAGCAGCTTGCACAGCGCGACGCGACGCTTCTCACCACCGGAGAGGTTCGCGACCTCGGCATCGCCCGGAGGCGTGCGCAGGGCCGACATGGCCTGCTCGAGCTGGGAGTCGAGGTCCCAGGCGTCGGCGGCGTCGATCTCTTCTTGGAGGGTGCCCATCTCGGCGAGCAACGCGTCGAAGTCGGCGTCGGGCTCGGCCATGGCGGCCGAGACCTCGTTGAAGCGGTCGAGCTTCTGCTTGATCGGCCCCACGCCCTCTTGCACGTTCTCGAGGACGGTCTTGGTCTCGTCGAGTTCGGGCTCTTGCATCAGGATGCCGACCGAGTAGCCGGGGCTGAGCTTCGCCTCGCCGTTGCTGGGGGTGTCGAGCCCCGCCATGATCTTGAGGATCGTCGACTTGCCGGCGCCGTTCGGCCCCACGACACCGATCTTCGCCCCCGGGATGAACGACATGGTGACGTCGTCGAGGATCAGCTTGTCGCCGACCGCCTTGCGGGCGCGCACCATCGAGTAAATGTATTCGGCCATGACAGCGAGTCTATCGGGCGGGGCCCCGCCCCCGACGTCACCAGTCGATGGCTCGGGTCGACCCGATGAGGCAGGCGCCCGTGCCGAGGACCGGCGCCGTCTGGCTGCTGTAGCCCGCGCCCGAGACCTGCCCGATCAGGCAGTCCTGACCCCAGAGCACCGAGAACTGCACGCTGTCGGCGTCGCGGCCGATCGAGGTCGTGTCGGCGGTGACCTGCATCGTCGACTTGTCGAAGCCGGCCGCCACCAGCGCGTCGACGACGGCGCGCCCACCCGGGCGGGCGTTCGCCGCGACGGTCGCGGCGTTCACCTCGTCGAAGTGGGCCAGCGCCTCGGCCGTCGTGGACGTGGACGAGAACGGCGGGGCGTCCGTCGACGGGGCGACGGACGACGGCGTCGGTGACGGCTCGGGCGACGAGGTGCACCCCACGAGGGGGATCGCCACGGCCAGCACGATCGCGGCGAGCGCCAGGCCGCGTGGAGGTCTCGAACCGGTCACGGGGGCCCTTCGTCGCTGGCGGCGGCCGCGGGTCGGCGAGCCGTGAGGAGTCTACGGCGTGCCGACCCACGGGCCCGGGACACGGGCGTCACCGGGGTGGTCAGAACGGGGCCGCCACCTCGTCCGCGCCGACGGCCGCGGGAGCACCCCAGTCCGCGCCGTCGTCGGGGATCGCCACCCGGTCGGGGTCCGACGACGCATCCGTCGCCGCACCGTCCGAGGGGCCTCCGTGACCGGTTCCGTGGTCCGCCTCCGTCTCGGGTGCCGAGCCGCTCTCGTCGGAGGCGACGGTCGGATCGCCCCCGCCCGCGGCCGAGGAGGAGCCCGCCGTGGCGGACGAAGCGGACGCCACCCGCCGTTCGAAGGTCGACCTGCCCCAGACGAGGTCGTGACCGACCGCGTCCGCGTCCACCTCCACCGTCATGCCGCTGCGCTCGCCCGACTCCCACGCGCGGATGCGGACGCGCCCCGTGACCACGACCCGCTGCCCCTTGCGGAGGCTGGCCAGCACGTTGTCGGCGAGCTGACGGAAGCACGTCACGGTGTACCAGTTGGTCTCGCCGTCGACCCACTCGCCCTTGACGCGGTCGTACCGTCGCTGCGTCGAGGCGAGTCGGAAGCTCGTGATGAAGAGGCCGGTCTGCGTGACGAGGGCCCGGGGGTCGGTCGCGATGATCCCTGTGAGGGTGATGGTGTCTGTCATGACGGGAGTCTCGCGGGGGCGAGGGACCCCCGGGACGGCACCCGCGCCTCCTTGTGGAGAAGGAGGCGCGGGGGCCGCCCGGGGGACGACACGACGACAAGTCGTCCGGGGACGACCGGGCCTCAGTGTTCGTGGAACTCCGGGTAGTCGGCGCCGGGCCCCAACGCCGCGAACAGGGCGCTCTTGGCCACGGCCAGGCTCGGGTAGACGCCGCCGTCGGCTCCCTTCGCGGACAGGCGCACCGTGAAGCCGCCGTCGGTCCGCAGGATGGTCCCGACCGCGCCTGCCGGGCCCACGGCCACCCAGGTCTGTCGGTGCAAGGTGTTCTGGTCACTCATCGTCGAGCGCCCCTTTCCTCTTTCTCGGTCGGTCACACCGGGCGGCGTGACCCGTCTACGAGGCGAGCACGTACTTCGCGTACGAATTGCGGATCTTGGTGACCTTCGGCAGCGCGACGGCGGTGCAGTAGCCCTGGCCGGGGTTCTTGGCGAAGAAGTCCTGGTGGTGCTCCTCGGCGTCGTACCAGGTGGACAGCGGCTCGATCGTCGTGACGACACCGCCGCCCCAGGCCTCGGAGGCGCGGTCACGGGCCGCCTGGAAGAGCGCCTCCTGGTCGTGGTCGGCGGCGAACATCGCCGAGCGGTACTGGGTGCCGACGTCGGCGCCCTGCCGGTTCAGCTGCCGCGGGTCGTGCAGGGTGAAGAAGACGTCGAGGACGACGTCGGCGGGGAGCTTCTCGGGGTCGAAGCCGACCGCGACGGCCTCGGCGTGACCCGTGCGGCCCGTGCACACGTCGTCGTAGCTCGGCCGCTCGGTGTCTCCGCCGGTGTAACCCGAGACCACCTCGGTGACGCCGTCGAGGGTGCGGTAGACCGCGTCGAGGCACCAGAAGCACCCACCGGCCAGAACGAACGTCGTCATGCCCGTGAACCTACTCCCGAGCCGAGGGCCCGCCCTAGGCTGACCGCATGAGATCACCTTTCACGCCCTACGTCGCCGACGACGCACGGTACTCACGACTCGACTACGTCCGTACCGGCCGCAGCGGACTCCGGCTGCCCCGCATCTCCCTCGGCTTCTGGAACAACTTCGGCTCGGACCGGGGCCTCGAGACGCAGCGCGACATCGTGCTGCGCGCGTTCGACCGGGGGGTCACCCACTTCGACCTGGCGAACAACTACGGCCCGCCCTACGGCTCGGCCGAAGAACAGTTCGGTCGCATCGCCGCGGCGAACCTGCGCCCCTACCGCGACGAGATCGTGGTCTCGTCGAAGGCGGGCTACGACATGACCCCCGGGCCGTACGGCGACGGGGGGTCGCGCAAGTACCTGCTCAACTCGCTCGAGGCCAGCCTCGGGCGGCTCGGCATGGACCACGTCGACATCTTCTACTCGCACCGCCCCGACCCCGAGACCCCGATCGACGAGACGATGGGGGCGCTCGCGACGGCCGTCCGGCAGGGCAAGGCGCTCTACGCCGGCATCTCCAACTACGACCCGGCGCAGACCGAGGCCGCGATCGACGCCCTGGCCGCCGAGGGCGTGCCCCTGCTGATCCACCAGCCGCGGTACAACATGTTCGACCGCCGGCCCGAGCGAGGGCTCTTCGACACCCTCCTGACCCGCGGCGTCGGTTCGATCGTGTTCTCGCCCCTGGCCGGGGGCCTCCTGACGAACCGCTACCTCTCGGGCAGTGCTCCCGCGGGTTCGCGCGCTGCCGAGGGCCGGTGGTTCTCCGAGGACGCCCTCGACGAGACCTACCTCTCCCGCGTCCGCGGCCTGAACGAGATCGCGGAGGCGCGGGGCCAGTCGCTCGCGCAGCTCTCGCTGACCTGGGTGCTGCGCCAACCCGCCGTGACCAGCGCCCTCATCGGCGCCTCGTCGGTGGCCCAGCTGGACGACAGCCTCGACGCGCTCGACGGTGCCGAGCTGACCGAGGACGAGCTCGCGGCGATCGAGCCGCTGGCGGTCGACGGCACCGGCCGCTGACCGGACGGCGCGGTGCCGACGGGGCACCGCGCCCTCCAGGCGCCCGACGCGTCCGACGTGTCCGAGGTGTCCGAGGTGTCCGACGTCGATGTCGGTGGTCACCCCTAGCGTCAGGGGTGTTCTCGACAGCATCGGCCGGATGACCTCAGGAGCACCTCATGACCAGCAGCACCCTCGACCACGCGATCGTCCCGCCTGCGCCGCACGCTCACGCGGGCGTTCCCCTCCCCTCCCTGCGCTCGACCCGGGGCGGCCTACAGCTCGTCCAGGTGCACGACGACCTCGCCCGGGTGACCCGACCCGGTGGCGAGATCGTGGGCTACGTCGAGCGCTTCGACGACCCGCAGGGTGATCGCTACCGCGCCAAGCGGTTCCTGCCCCGTCAGCGTCGGTTCGTCGAGATCGGCGAGTTCTGGAGTCGCGACGACGCCACCGACTGCTTCCGGTTCGCCTGATCCCGACGCCTCCGCCGGAGCACCGTGACGGCGTCCCCGACGGCGGGCTCGACAGCATGTCGCAGCCGTGCAACCTTCGACCTCGGCTGTAGTGTTCGCCCCATGCAGTGGTGGAACGATCTCGTCGAATGGCTCTCTTCGGACAACGGGTGGCGTGTCGTCACCGATGCGGTGATCCCCTTCGTCGCCATCGTCGTGGCAGGCATCGTCGCAGCCCTCATCGGCCGGGCGAGCACGCGGCGGGTCGTGTCGTTGCACGAGGACGAGGCGAAAGCGGCGGCGGTCGCGGCCCTCGTCTCGGCGGCCCGCAAGGGTGCCGTCTACAGCTCGCTCGGAGTCGAGGAGCGCGCCTATGCCGATCACCTCGGCCACGAAGCCGACGTCCGACTGCGGCTGTCGCCCGCGACCGGCAGCACCCTCGCCGCCGACTGGGCGGCTCACGAACTGGCCGAGATCAAGCGCAATTCGGCGTCCTTCAGCTTCCAGTCCGAGCAGACGCTGGGTGAACTCCGCGACCGCCTCGTCGAGTGGCAGAACCGCCCCGGGCGGGCCAAGAAGCTCTTCCGCGACGATCTCGCCCGCTGGAAGTACGAAGAAGCCGACGTCGACCGAGACACGGCCGCGAAGCAGAAGGCCTGGGAGGCCGAGCAGCGGGCTGCGGCGGCGACCGAGCAGCGTCGTGCCGAGGCCTCCGCGCCTTCGGGTGCCGCACCCTCGGCAGCGCTCCGCCCCGCGGCCCTCGACGATGCCCCGATTCGCGGTGGCGACGAGGCCTACCGGGCACCGACGGCTCCCGCCCCGCTGGCCGGACCATCGCCGGTGTCCGCGCCCGAGGCACCGGCGGTCACGCCGGCTGACGCGAGCCACGACGACACCCGCGACGACGCGATGGACGACGAGCGTTTCGAGCAGCCGGTCAGTGCGAGCCAGGTCCGACGCCGGACGACACCCGAACGCGCGGACGACTGACCCGGCGAACGAACGACCACGCGAACGAACGACCACGCGCCCCCGACCTCGATCGGGGGCGCGTCGTCGTGTGGGGGGGTGTCGCGTGGTGCCCCCGGCAGCCAGCGTCATCAACATCGTGAACCTGCGACCAAGAGATGAGAAGCACCGCGTAGATCATGGGCTGCGTGGTGCCCCCGGCAGGAATCGAACCTGCGACCAAGAGATGAGAAGCACCGCGAGGGTCTCGGCTGCGTGGTGCCCCCGGCAGGAATCGAACCTGCGACCAAGAGATTAGAAGGCTCCTGCTCTATCCGCTGAGCTACGGGGGCGAACCCGACCACGATACCGTGCCCGCTCCTCCGTCCCGGTAGCGGTCCAGCCAGGCTCCGCACCGCGTTTCGTGCACCGCGCCCCGACTAGTCGCGGTGCGGTGCACGAAACGCGGTGTCTCGCGCGCCCCGGAGGTGCGGGGCGGCCGGGCGGACCGGTGGCGACGTCCGGTCGGTCAGCTGCTCAGGTCGTACAGCGTGACCCCGTCGACCTCGGTCGAGGAGAAGTTCGCCTCGACCCAGGCCGCGATCTCGCTCGAGGACGAGCTGCCGCCGTTCGACTGCCCGACGGTCCCTCCGACGAACCAGTGGATCTGCCCGTCGGCGACGTACTGCTCGAACTGCGCCAGGGTCGGTGACGGGTCGCTGCCGTTGAACCCGCCGACCGCCATGACCGGGTCGTCGGTCGCGAGCTGGTAGCCCGCCGCGCTGTTCGACCCGACGGCCGCGGCGACCCAGGTGTACCGGTCCGCGTCCGCGCCGACCACGGCAGCGAGCTCGTCGCTGACCGAGCCCGAGCCGAGCAGCGAGCCGGCTCCGCCCCCGCCACCGGGGAGTCCGCGCGTGGCCGTACCCGCGCCTCCTGCGGTTCCGGCCCCGGTGCCGGTGCCGGTGCCCGCTCCCCCGCCGGTGCCGCCCGGCAGCTGCGGGGGCGTTCCGCCAGCCGCGCCACCGGGCGCGCCACCAGCGGCCCCGCCGCGACCGCCGAAGCCGCCG
>NZ_JACYNS010000040.1:0-21465 GCF_014839405.1 Frigoribacterium sp. CFBP 13605
CCGCTCGTCCGCAAGCTGGCGAACGAGAAGGGTGTCGACATCTCGACCCTGTCCGGCAGTGGCGTCGGCGGTCGCATCCGCAAGGAGGACGTCCTCGCCGCCGCCGAAGCCGCCGCGACCTCGACGACCTCGGCGCCGGCCTCCTCCGGTCCCGCCCCGATCGAGGTGTCGCCGTTGCGCGGCACGACCGTTCCGATGTCGCGCCTCCGCAAGGTCGTCGCCGAGCGTGCGGTCCAGTCGATGCAGGCCATGGCCCAACTCACCAGCGTGGTCGAGGTCGACGTCACCAAGGTCGCGGCCTTCCGCGACGCCAACAAGGGTGCCTTCCTCGAGAAGACCGGCAACAAGCTGTCCTTCCTGCCGTTCTTCACCCTGGCGGCCGCCGAGGCGCTCAAGGCGCACCCGAAGCTGAACGCCACCGTCGACGGTGACTCGATCGTCTACCCCGACCACGAGCACGTTGCCATGGCGGTCGACACGGAGCGCGGCCTGCTGACGCCGGTCATCAAGAACGCCTCGGACCTCGACCTCGCGGGCATCGCCGGCCAGATCGCCGACCTCGCGCAGCGCACGCGTGACAACAAGCTAAAGCCCGACGAGCTGGCCGGTGGCACCTTCACCGTCACCAACACGGGATCGCGCGGCGCCCTGTTCGACACCCCCGTGGTCTTCCTTCCACAGGTGGCCATCCTCGGCACCGGCATCGTCGTCAAGCGCCCCGTGGTCATCAAGGCAGACGGTTCGGAGTCCATCGCCATCCGGTCGATGGTCTACCTGGCCCTGTCGTACGACCACCGCATCGTCGACGGCGCCGACGCGGCGCGCTTCCTGGTCGCCGTCAAGGAGCGCCTCGAGGGCGGGGACTTCACGTCCAAGCTCGGCATCTGACGCCCCTCGCGTGAGGCCCGACCGGCCTCACCGATCGACGATCACGTCGCGAAGCCGCCAACCGGCCTCGGTCCTCATCATGAGGACCGAGGCCGTTTCGCCGTGCGGTCCCGTCGCCTCGAAGAACACCGTCCCCCCGGTTCGTGACATTCGTCCCGTGAGCTCGAGAGGGACCGTCGCCGCCGCGGCGAGCGAGGGGTCGTCGAGCACGTCGGCGTCCCGGAGAGCGATCGGCGAACCGGGTTGATCGACGGCGTCGAGACAACTCGGCGTGACGTCGCGCAGGCACGTCAGCCGTGCCTGCAGGAGCACCTCGGCGGCCGCACCGGCATCGTCACCCCCCACCAGGGCTTCGACCTCGCCGGGCGTCACCGCCCCGCCCGTCCGAGCGGGTGCAGGCGTGCGGGTGTCCGCGGAGTCGCCGGACGGGCTCACCGGCGCCGACGACTCGGACCGGGGCGCGACCGGACCCACCCCGTCGGACGGTCCGTCCTGACGTGGAACGTCATCACGTCCCGAGGCGGCCGGTCCGAGGACGAGAGCCACCCCGGCGACGACGACGCCCGCGGCCGCGAGCAGTCGGTATCGCCGACGGACGGCTCGCAGGGCGTCGACCAGCCGCCGTGGGCGGAGGTCGGCCACGCCCGCGATCACCCGGTCGATCGCCTCCGACTCGGGCAGGAGGGCGAGCCAGCCCGGCATGACCCGTTCGTCCGCTGCGACCGACTCGACGCGTTCGCCCTGGGGGACCTCGTCGCCCTCGACCACGGCGTCGACACTCGAGAGCGGGACAGCCTCGCCGAGGTCGAAGACCGATTCGACGAGGGACTCGAAGCTCGTCGAGTCCAGGACCGGCGGCGAGGATCGCGAGGCCGGTCGCACCGCCCGCTCGACCAGGGCCCGGGCGAACTCCGCCGCCACGGGCAGCGAGGTGCGCTCGGCGTCCGGCCCCGCATCCGACCCCGCGTCCACAGGATGGACGCCGACCAGGACGGGTGCCCCGCGGGCGTCGATCTCGACGTCGTCGACGTCCAGCGCATGCACGGCCGTGCCCCGACGGGCCAGATGCTGGATGGCGCCGAGCACGGGGACGACGAGGGTGATGACCTCCCCGGTCTCGGGTCGACCGCGGGCGGCCAGCCACGAGGCGAGTGGGTCGCCCCCGACGTCCGAGAAGACGAGCACGACCTCGCCGGACGGGTCCGTCACCACGTCGACGAGGGTGGCGACGTGGGCGTGGTCCGCCCGGGAGAAGGCGACCGCCTCGGCGACGGGAGAGCGTCCGGTCGGACGCGACCCGCGCCTCCTGAGCACGACGCGTGAGCCGTCGGGTGCCTCGGCGAGGATGCGCTCCACCCCGCCGTCGAGGCGCCGGGAGAGCACGCGGTAGGGGCCGATCGACTCGTTCGTCATGAGGCGATGGTGTCGTCCGGTGGTCGTCGGCGCCCTCGCGCCGGGGAGCCCTGTCGACCGGCGACGGACCGGAGTCCCTGGGGAGGATTCGTCGGGACCGCCGACCCCGTATCCTGGTGCACATGGCTCGACGCACGTCTCCCGAGAACACGTCCCCGAAACCGCCGAAGGAACCCGGCCGTTTCAAGCAGATGTGGCAGGTCTTCCAGATGACCCGCCGCGTCGACAAGACGGCGCTGCCGATGATGCTGCTGGCGTTCTTCGTGCCCGTGCTGCTCGGCGTGGCCGCGGCGCTGCTGCTCACGGGTGGCAACGTGCTCGCGCTGGTGCTCTACATCGTCGTCGGCGTCATGCTCGGGTTCCTGCTGCTGCTGATCGTGCTGGGTCGGAAGGCCGAGCGCGCGGCCTACTCGCAGATCGAGGGGCAGCCGGGTGCCGTCGGTGCCGTCATGAAGAGCGGCCTGCGTCGTGCGTGGCGCGCCGCCGAGATGCCCGTCGCCGTCCAGGGGCGCAGTCAGGCCGCGGTGTACCGCGCGGTCGGCCGGCCGGGCGTGGTGCTCATCGCCGAGGGCGGCGCCGGCCAGACCCGCCGACTCGTCGACGAAGAGCGTCGCAAGGTCACGCGCATCCTGCCGAACGTGCCGGTCCACGTGCTGAACGTCGGCCCCGATGCGGACTCCGTGCCCCTCCACAAGCTCGCCGGACGCATGAACAAGCTCAAGTCGTCCATCAACCGCAACGAGGTGCTGGCCGTCAGCAACCGCCTCCAGTCCCTCGGCCAGAACGGCCTGCCCATCCCCAAGGGTGTCGACCCCTTCAAGGTGCGGTCGGGCCGTCCGCGCTGACCCGGCGACCCCCGCCTCGACGAGACGTGACGACGGCGCCCCTCCGACCAGGAGGGGCGCCGTCGTGCCTGCGGGACGGGTGCCTCAGACGCGGACGAGCAGCGTCCCGGCGACGCGATCGTGCAGCCCTCGCTGGTCGAGGTCCCAGACGACGGCCGGGATGACGAGCACGAGCAGCACCGACCGCAGGACCGGCCGGCCGACACCGATGCGACCGCCCGCCATCGTCACGAGGCGCATGCCCAGGGCGAGGTGCCCCAGGGTGCCGCCGAAGAGCACCAGGAACAGGATCTGCATCAGCAGGAAGACCCCGGTGATGGCGAGGCCCTCACCGCCGAAGAAGAGTGCGGCGACGGCGTAGGCGATCGCCCAGTCGACGGCCAGCCCCGCCACGCGCCGTCCGAGTCGGGCCACGGAGCGCGGCCCCTTCTCGGGCAGCCCGAGACGCTCGCCCGGCCAGCGTTGCGCGCCGTCGTCGGGGCCGCCCACGGAGGCGGGACGGGAAGGAGGCGCGGTGCGATCGGGCATGCATCGAGCCTACCGAGGGGCCGAGCCGTAACATGCCCGAAACATCAGGGACACCGCAGCGAAACGGCCCCTCCGTAGCCTCGACGGAGGCTGCGTCCCGCATCCGATCCGTTCCAAGCCCATTGGAGAGACATCTAGATGTTCACTGATTCTTCCGAGGTGCTGAAGTTCATCAAGGACACCGACGTCAAGTTCCTTGACATCCGCTTCACCGATCTTCCCGGTGTCCAGCAGCACTTCAACATCCCCGCCTCCACGGTCGACGAGGAGTTCTTCTCCGTCGGACAGCTCTTCGACGGGTCCTCCATCCGGGGCTTCGCCTCGATCCACGAGTCGGACATGCAGCTCATCCCCGACGTCACGACCGGGTACGTCGACCCGTTCCGCGCCGAGCGCACGCTCGTCCTCGTCTTCGACATCTTCAACCCGCGCAACGGCGAGCTGTACAGCCGTGACCCGCGTCAGGTCGCCAAGAAGGCCGAGAAGTACCTCGCGTCGACCGGCATCGCCGACACCGCCTTCTTCGCCCCCGAGGCGGAGTTCTACATCTTCGACGACGTCCGCTACGAGGTGAAGCAGAACGCCAGCTTCTACAGCGTCGACTCCGAAGAGGGCGCCTGGAACACCGGCCGCGTCGAAGAGGGCGGGAACCTCGCCAACAAGACGGCGTACAAGGGCGGCTACTTCCCCGTCAGCCCCGTCGACAAGACGGCCGACCTGCGCGACGACATCAGCCTCAAGCTGATCGACTCGGGTCTCGAGCTCGAGCGTGCGCACCACGAGGTGGGCACCGGCGGCCAGCAGGAGATCAACTACAAGTTCGACACGATGGTCCACGCCGCGGACGACATCCTCAAGTTCAAGTACATCGTCAAGAACACCGCCGAGCAGTGGGGCAAGGTCGCGACCTTCATGCCGAAGCCCCTCTTCGGCGACAACGGCTCGGGCATGCACACCCACCAGTCGCTCTGGAACGACGGCAAGCCGCTGTTCTACGACGAGAACGGCTACGGCGGCCTGTCCGACCTCGCCCGCTGGTACATCGGTGGCCTGCTCAAGCACGCTCCCGCCGTCCTCGCCTTCACGAACCCGTCGATCAACTCGTACCACCGTCTGATCCCGGGCTTCGAGGCGCCCGTGAACCTGGTGTACTCGGCCGGCAACCGTTCGGCGGCCATCCGCATCCCGATCACCGGCACGAACCCGAAGGCCAAGCGCATCGAGTTCCGCGTCCCCGACGCCGCCTCGAACCCGTACCTGGCGTTCGCCGCGCAGCTGATGGCCGGCCTCGACGGCATCCAGAACCGCATCGAGCCGCACGAGCCGGTCGACAAGGACCTCTACGAGCTGCCGCCCGAGGAGGCGAAGAACATCCCGCAGGTGCCCGCGTCGCTCGAGGGTGCGCTCGACGCGCTCGAGGCCGACCACGAGTTCCTGACCAAGGGCAACGTGTTCACCGAGGACCTCATCGAGACCTGGATCGCCTACAAGCGCGAGAAGGAGATCCTGCCCATGGCGCAGCGTCCTCACCCCTTCGAGTTCGAGCTGTACTTCGGCGTCTGACGCCGTCGCACCACGAGAGGCCCGCATCCCCCAGGGGGTGCGGGCCTCTCGCGTCGCTGCCCCAGGGGGCCTCGGGGTGACGACCCGCGCCTCCTCTGGGTCACCCCGGACCAGGAGGCGCGGGGGCGCACGCAGGACGGGCCGCCTCCCGAGGGAGGCGGCCCGTCAGCCCGTGCCCGACGATCCGGTCAGGCGGGTACGGCGGTCGGCGTCAGCACGCGACGCTGGGCCGGCGTGCGACGGCCGCCCAGCGGACGGACCTCCCAGCCGGCGGCCGACCAGACCTCGGCGTCGAGCACGTTGCGCGCGTCGATCACCACGGGGTTGGCGGCGAGCTCGGCGAGCCCGGCCGCGTCCGCCCCGACGAACTCGGGCCACTCGGTGAGGAGCAGCACCGCGTCGGCGTCCGTCACGGCCTCGGCGGCCGAGTCGGCGAACGACAGCGTCGGGAAGCTCCGCTGGGCCGTCTGGGTGGCCTCGGGGTCGACGACGAGCACCTGGGCGCCCCGGAGGTGCAGGGCCGCTGCGACGTTGAGGGCCGGCGAGTCGCGCACGTCGTCGGTGTGCGGCTTGAAGGCCGCCCCGAGCACGGCGATGCGTCGGTTGAGGACCGAGCCGCCGCAGGCGTCGATCGCCTGGTCGATGACCCGCTGGCGCTGGGCCATGTTGATCTCGTCGACCTGTTGCATGAGGCCGACGACGCGGTGGGCGGACAACTCGTTGGCCCGGAACATCAGGGCACGGATGTCCTTCGGCAGGCACCCGCCGCCGAAGCCGAGCCCCGCGTTCAGGAACTTGCGTCCGATGCGGTCGTCGAAGCCCAGGGCGTCGGCGAGGGTCGAGACGTTGGCACCGGCCGCCTCGCACAACTCGCTGATGGCGTTGATGAACGAGATCTTCGTCGCGAGGAACGCGTTGGCGCTGACCTTGACGAGCTCGGCGGTCGGCAGGTCGCACGAGATGACGGGCGTGCCCGTCGCGATCGGCAGGGCGTAGACCTGACGCATCAGGGCCTCGGTGCGGACGTCGGTGCCGCCGAAGACGATGCGGTCGGGACGCAGCGTGTCCTCGACGGCATGGCCCTCGCGGAGGAACTCGGGGTTCCAGACGAGGTCGGCCGAGACACCGGCGGGGACGACGCCCGCCACGATCTCGCGCAGGTGTGCCGCCGTACCGACCGGGACGGTCGACTTGCCGACGATGAGGCCGTCGTGGCTGAGGGCGGCGGCGACGTTGCGGGTCGCCTCCTCGACGTACGAGAGGTTCGCGGCGTGACTCCCCCGGCGCTGCGGCGTGCCGACGCAGATGAAGTGCACGTCCGACAGGGCTACGGCCTCGGCGAGGTCGGTGGTGAAGGAGAGTCGACCGGAACCCACGTGCTCGAGGATGAGTTCGGGCAGGCCGGGCTCGAAGAACGGCACGCGCCCCTCGGCCAGGGCGGCGACCTTGGCGGGGTCGGTGTCGACCCCGATGACGTCGAAGCCCATCTCGGCCATGGCCGCCGCGTGCGTGGCGCCGAGGTAGCCGGTGCCGATGACGCTGATTCGGGGCTTCACCGAGGTGGCGTCGGCCCCCGTCGCGGCGACGGCGGACTCGGGGGTGGTGGCGTCTTTCTTCATGATGCGCTCCTGGGGATGGGGAAGAGGCGGGAGAAGGGGAAGGTGGTGGCTGTCGTCACGGCGACGGCTGCAGGTCGTAACCGACGTCGCGTCGGGTGATCCCCGCGGTGAAGGCGGCGAGGCTGTCGGACCGGGACGTGAGGCGCCAGTCGTTGGTCGACCGCACCCCGTCCACGACCGTGGTGGCGACGAGGTCGAAGTACGAGAAGCCGATGATGTCCGCGTTCGCCGGATCGGCCAGCGCGGCGAACAGCGAGTTGAACCACTGCGCCTTCTCGCTCGTGGCCGTCGGATCCGACGAGCCACCCGTCTCGCTGGCGCCGATCTCGGCGAGCAGGATGTTCTTGCCCGGTGCGATCGCCCGGAGCTGCTTCAGGGTGGCCCCGAAGGTGCTGTCGAAGGTCGGCTTGGACTTGTCGTCGTACGGCGGGCGGTAGTAGCCCGACATGCCCACGATGTCGACGTACTCGGGGCCCGGGTAGAGGGTCGCCAGGAAGGCCTCCGTGGTGTGGTTGCTCCCGCCCGTCTTGCCCGTGGCCAGACGGTCGACCCGCGTGGGCGCCCAGATCCAGGCGACCAGGTCGTTCGCACCCTGCCGCTCGAAGAGGTCGTGGACGTGCTGCCAGGCCTTCACGTAGTCCCCGGGACCGTTGCCGTTGACGGCGCCCTTGCTGTTGCCGTAGTCGGTGCTCCAGGGGTACCAGGTGCCGTTCATCTCGTGGTCGAACCGCAGGGCCAGCGGCATGCCGTTGGCCACGATGTCGTCGGCGTAGGTGGTCAGGTACGAGTCGAAGCTGCCGTCGATGATCTTCGTCAGGCTGTAGTCGGGCTGTTCGGGCTCGTTGTTGCCGGCCTTGATCGGCTGCGACTCCCACGTCAGGACGGGCAGCTTGCCCCGCGACCAGGACGAGCGGACGGCGTCGGCACGGAACTCCTGGTCGAAACCCTGGAAGTAGCCGACCATGTTGGCCTCGGAACCGACCGCCGCCTCCTGCGCGTCGTAGGTCGCCCAGTTGAACGGCGCCTGGTCCGTGAAGAGCCCGAAGTACCGCGAGTCGGGGTCGATGATCGAGGCGAGGGACGGCGTCTCGACCGTGACGGGGCCCGTGGCGCCGCCTCCGGTCGATCCGTTCGATCCCGTGCCGCCCGACCCGGAGCCGGTCGACGCGCCGGTCCCCCGACCACCGGCGGTGCCTGCGGCGCCCGACCCGGTGCCCGCGCCCCCCGACTCCGCGGCGGACTGTGCCTGGGCGAGCGCCGACTCGGCGGAGGCGAGCTTCGCCTGCGCCGCGGTCAGCTGCCCCTCCGACGTCCAGGCCTGCTGCTGCACGTCGGCCAGGGCGGCCTTGCTCTCGGCGAGCTGCTTCTTCGCGGAGACCAGCTGGTCGAGCAAGGCGGACCGGTCCGCCTTGAGCGACGAGACGTTGATCGACGGGTCGACGCCCGTGACCTCGGTGACGGCACTGCGGACGATGTTGTCGGACGGCGAGACCCAGATGAGCCACGAGATCATCGCGAGCAACACCACCACGGCGGTGGCGCCGAGCGCCGTGCGTCGGGCGTTGCCGTGCGATGTGGCCCACCAGGCGCCGGAATGCATGTGGACGGGAGTGACGAAGTCCTGTGTCGAGTCAGACAATGAAGAAGACCTCCAGGGCGATGATGGCGGCGCCGATCAGGTACGGGAACCCGGCTTTGGGGTTGAGGCGACGACGAGGAGGCGCGGTGGCGGTGGCCACGGCGGCCACCGGTGCCGGCGTGGTCGCGCCGTCGGCCTCGGCGGCCAGGGCCGCCTTGCGGCTCCGGACGAGGACCGCACCCTGTTCGTCCGTCTCGTCGGCCGTCGAGCCGAAGTCGAAGAGCGTGTCGACCCCGGGGTCGACGCCGTCGCGGAACTGCCGTTCGAGGGCGTCGATGGGGGCCTCCTCGGCCACCTCGTCGAGCGCACCCTGCATCTCGTCGTTCGCCGCGCCTCCTGCGTAGGCCCCGGCCCGGGTGCCCCAACCGCTGGCGTGACCCATGCGGAAGAAGCCGATGACCCGGATGGGCATGAGGAAGAACGTCGACACGATGATGAACACCGGGAGGCGGAAGAAGTCCGAGGGCTTCTCGGCCAGGTGGCGCATCTGACGGATCGACATGCTGAGCACGGACGAGACCACCATGAGGACGACGATGCTGATGAGACCGGTCTGCACGCCGTACTCCTCGAGGATGCCGCGGTACAGGTTCACGCCCTGGCCGGTGATCCCCCGGTAGATCCAGCCGCCGATGACGCCCATGAGCATGAAGGGCAGCACGATGTCCATGGCGAAGAAGAACGCGAGGAGCGGGGCGTGCCCGACCATCCACGGCATCATGCGGAGGGTGTTGTACTGGCTCCCGCGAGCCCAGCGCAGCTGCTGCTTGTAGAGCTTCTTGACCTGGAGCGGGGCGTCCGTGTAGACGAGGCTGGTGTGCTGGTAGACGGTGCGGTAGCCCTCCTTGAGCGTGAGGTTCGTCAGGGTGCGGTCGTCACTGACCTCGAGGAACACGCCCATGAACTTCTCCGTCATGAACTTGTCCATGACCCGGACGAGGATCTCGCGGCGGAAGGCGATGGTGCGGCCCGGCAGGCAGCCGATCTGCCCCAGCACGCTCTGCGCCGGCATCGAGTAGAGGGCACGGGAGTTCTCGAGCCAGTCGGCCCACCGCGTGATCCAGCTGCGCTCGGGCTCGAGGATGCGCTGGCGGGTGGTGACTCCCCCGACGTTCTCCTGGGCGAACGGACGGAGCAGCTCGGAGAGGGTGCCCGGCGTCCAGACCGTGTCGGAGTCGACCAGGACGGTGATGTCGCCCCGGCTGAGCTCGGTGCCGATCATGACGGCGTTGCGCTTGCCCGGGATCGGCGTGTGCACCCACCGGACGAGCGGCCCGAACTCCTCGCAGACGGCGGCGAGCTCGGGGTTGGGCTTGCCGTTGATGACGACGATGATCTCGCCGGGACCCTGTTCGACCATGCGGCCGATGACGTCCCGGAAGAGGTCGAGCGGTTCGTCCACGACGGGGACGACGACGCTGGTCGTGCCGCGGAACTCGCCCGTGAAGGGGCGATAGCGGCGGGAGAGCAGGACCTTGATGATCCAGAGCACCCAGATGAGGGCGCTGTAGGCGGCGAAGAGGTAGATCTCGGGGTATCCGCCCGCCATGGATCGGATCTGCAGGATGAAGGTCAACACGATGGCCACCTGAGGTGTGAGAAGGGATCGGCTTCCGCAACGCTGGGGAATTGGTCTATCGGGTTGAGGGAATTCTCAGTCACTCACGGGCGGCTCACAACCACCCCCCGACCGCGGGTGGCACGACGAGCCGGTCGGGGTACGTCGGGTCGGGCAAGGTGCTGTCGACAGAAGTGCTGACACGTCGGTGAGGGCTCGACGTCCGAACGGAACCGTTCGATCGGTTCGCAGGTGGGACGGGGAGTCGCGATCCGATGCCGGATGAAAGTCCTGGTCACGAGCCCGGAATCAGCGCCCGGCACGGACTTTGCCCAATGGGCAGCGATGGGCCTCGACGCCGCCGTCGACGACCACCCCCCACCCGTGGGTCATCTGCCCGAAATGCGATGGACACGTACACAGGGGTACAACACCGCCAAACGGGGTACAGCGAAATGGCCCGACGTCGACCCGAGCGGATCGACCGCCTCCGGCACAGCCCGGGCGTGTCACACGTCCCGGACGGGTCAGCCGAGCGGCTCGGGTGCCTCGTCGATGCCGTAGAACTCACGCTCGAAGACGGCGCGTGACCGACGGGTGGCCGCGAGGTAGTCCTCTTCGAGGGTCGTGGCGGAGCCCGGCGGGTACTCCATCAGGCGCGCCACGCCTTCGAGCTGCCGACGGTCCCGTGGCAGGACGTCCTGTGTCCGGGAGGTCCAGAGGGTGACCGCCGAGCGCGCCCGGGAGGCCATGATCCAGGCGTCGTGCAGCCGCCGGGCGTCCTCGTCGGCCACCAGGCCGGCGTCCACCGCCGCGGCGAGGGCGTCGAGCGTCGACGGGGTCCGGAGGCCGGGAACGTCCACCCCGTGCTGCAGCTGGAGCAGTTGGACGAACCACTCGACGTCGCTCAGCGAGCCCCGACCGAGCTTGAGGTGACGCGAGGGCTCGGCGCCCTTGGGCAGACGCTCGGACTCGACCCTGGCCTTGATGCGCTTGACCTCGCGGACCTGCTGCTCGGTCAGCTCGGAGGGGTACCGCACCGAGTCGGCGACGGCCATGAAGTCGTCGAGGAGCGTCTCGTCACCGGCCACCGGCCGGGCGCGCAACAACGACTGGGCCTCCCAGGTGAGCGACCAGCGAGCGTAGTAGGCCCGGTACGAGGACAGCGATCGGACCACCGGCCCGTTCTTCCCCTCGGGGCGCAGGCCCGTGTCGAGGTCGAACGGCACGAGGGCGTCGGACGTGAGTCGGCTCATCTCGGCGGCCACCGTGAGGGCACGCCGATGGGCCGTCTCGTCGCCCTCGGGAGCGCGGTAGACGTAGAGCACGTCGGCGTCGGAGCCGAACCCGAGTTCTTCTCCCCCGTACCGGCCCATGGCGATCACGGCGAACTCGAGGTCGCCGGCGTCCCGGCGGGCGAGGGCCAACGCCCCGGTCACCGAGGCCGTCGTCACCGCGGTCAGGCCCCGGGCCAGGGTGTCGATGTCGAGGATGCCCAGGATGCCGCCCACGGCGAGCCGCAGGATCTCGCGGCGCCGCGCCTGCCGCAGGACCGTCGCCGCCGCGTCGGGCGACCGGTGCCGCGCCAGGGTGGCGGCCGTCTCGTCGAGGAGGCTCGAGAGGGAGCGGGCCTTGAGCTCCGCGTCGTTCTCGAGCCACGCCGCGGCCTCGGGGATGCGCTCCAGCAGGTCGGCGGCGAAGGTCGACGACGACAGGACGGTCGTCAGTCGGTGGGCGGCTCCCGACGAGTCCCGCAGCATGCGGAGGAACCAGTACGACTCGCCGAGGCCGTCGCTCAGGCGCCGGAACGCGAGCAGACCGAGGTCGGGGTCGGTGCCGTCGGCGAACCACTGCAGCATGGCCGGCAGCAGGTGGCGCTGGATGCTCGCCCGGCGGGAGACGCCGGCCGTCAGGGCGGCGATGTGACCGAGCGCGCCCTTCGGGTCGGCGAATCCGATGGCCGCGAGCCGTGCCGACGCCTGGTCGGAGCTGAGTGCGAGGTCTTCTTCGGGTCGGGCCGCGACGGCCGACAGGAGCGGGCGGTAGAACAGCCGCACGTGCAACGTGCGGACCCGACGCTTCACCCCTTGCCACAGGTCGACGAGTTGGGTGGCGCCCGGCGCGAGACCGGTGCCGCGGGCGAGGACCCGGAGGGCGTTCTCGTCCGTCGGCATGAGGTGCGTGCGCCGGAGTCGCGTCAACTGGATGCGGTGCTCGAGCAGGCGGAGCACGCGGTAGTCGCGGTCGAACTCCGCGGCCTCGGCTCGTCCGACGTAGCCCCGCGCGGCCAGGGCGCCCAACGCGTCGAGCGTCGAGCGCTGGTGCACGCGGTCGTCGGCCTGCCCGTGGACCAGCTGCAGCAGCTGGATGGTGAACTCGATGTCGCGCAGTCCGCCGGGACCGAGTTTGAGCTGCTGGTCGACCTCGCCCGCGGGGATCAGGGCCGTGACCCGTTCGCGCATGGCCTGGACCGACTCGACGAAGTTCTCGCGCGAGGCGGCCGACCAGACGAACGGCGCGACGGCCGCGACGTAGCGCTCGCCGAGGTCGACGTCGCCCGCGAGGGGCCGCGCCTTCAACAGGGCCTGGAACTCCCACCCCTTGGCCCAGCGCTCGTAGTACGCGACGTGCGACTCGAGCGTGCGGACGAGGGCGCCGTCCTTGCCCTCCGGCCGCAGGTTCGCGTCGACCTCCCAGAGGTCGGGTTCGACGGCGAGGTCCGAGATCGCCCGAGCCGCGTGCATCGCGAGACGGCTGCCGATCTCGACGGCCCGACCGTTCTCGAGCCCGTCGACCCCCTCGGCGACGTAGACCACGTCGACGTCGCTGAGGTAGTTCAGCTCGCGGGCCCCGGCCTTGCCCATGCCGATGACGGCGAGCCGGGTGCGCTCGACGTCGGCGGCGGGGAACGGGACCTCGCGTCGGGCCACGTCGACGGCGGCGTCGAGGGCGGCGCCCGCGAGGTCGGCGAGGGCGGCGGCCACGCGGGGAAGGACCTCGACGGGGTCGTCGGCCTCGAGGTCGAAGGACGCCAGCTGGAGCAGGTGACGCCGGTACCGGACCCGGAGCGCGACGCGCGCCTCGTCGCCGGTCAGCCCGGTCGCCGCCCGACGGACGTCGTCACGGTACGTCGCGGCCGGCGGTGGTTCGTCCAGCGGTTCGAGCAGGACGCTCGCCTCGGCCGGGCGACGCGCGACGAACTCGGCGAGGCCCTCGGAGGCACCGAGGACCCTCAGGAGGCGCGGGCCGGCCTCGCCGTCGAGCAACTCGACCACGCCGGCACGATCCCGCTCGACCGATCGCTCGAGGTGCGCCAGGGCCGCGTCCGGGTCGGCCACCGTGGCGAACCACGGGACGAGGTCGCGCACCTGGGGCACCTCGGCGACGAGGCGGTCGAGCCGGTCACGCCCGGCACCGAGGTCGGAGAACCCGAGCCGCGCCAGCTCGGAGAGACCTGTCGCGGATCGGGGCATGAGGGCGGGGTGGCCGGTCGACTAGAGGATCTCGAGGTTCGAGCGCAGCTCGAACGGCGTGACCTGTGCCCGGTACTCTTTCCACTCTTGTCGCTTGTTGAGGAGCACGTAGTTGAAGACCTGCTCGCCCAGCGTCTCGGCGACGAGTTCGCTGTTCTCCATGATCGACAGGGCGTGGTCGAGGCTGGCGGGCAGCTGACGGTAACCCAGGGCACGACGCTCGGCGTCGCTCAGGCCCCAGACGTTGTCCTCGGCCTCGGCGGGCAGCTCGTAGCCCTCTTCGATGCCCTTGAGCCCCGCCGCCAGCATCAGCGAGAAGGCCAGGTACGGGTTCGCCGCGGAGTCGATGGCACGGTACTCGACCCTGCTCGAGTTGCCCTTGTTCGGCTTGTAGAGCGGGACGCGCACGAGCGCCGAGCGGTTGTTGTGGCCCCAGGTCACGAAGCTCGGCGCCTCGTCGCCGCCCCAGAGGCGCTTGTAGCTGTTGACGAACTGGTTCGTCACGGCCGTGATCTCGGGGGCGTGCTTGAGCAGGCCCGCGATGAACTGACGACCGATGGTCGACAGCTGGTACTCGGCGCCGGCCTCGTAGAAGGCGTTGGAGTCGCCCTCGAAGAGCGACATGTGCGTGTGCATGCCCGAACCGGGGTGCTGGCTGAACGGCTTCGGCATGAACGAGGCGAAGACGCCTTGCTCGATGGCGACCTCTTTGATGACCGTCCGGAAGGTCATGATGTTGTCGGCCGTCGTCAGCGCGTCGGCGTAGCGCAGGTCGATCTCGTTCTGACCGGGCCCCGCCTCGTGGTGGCTGAACTCGACCGAGATGCCGAGGTCTTCGAGCATGCGGACGGAGCGGCGACGGAAGTCGTGGGCGGTCCCGCCGGGGACGTTGTCGAAGTAGCCGGCCGAGTCGACCGGCTGGGGGCCGTCGGCGCCGAGCTGGGCGCTCTTGAGGAGGTAGAACTCGACCTCGGGGTGCGTGTAGAAGGTGAAGCCGCGCTCGCCGGCCCGGGCCAGGGTGCGCTTCAGGACGTTGCGCGGATCCGCCACGGCGGGCTGGCCGTCGGGCGTCGTGATGTCGCAGAACATGCGGGCGGTCGGATCGATCTCGCCCCGCCAGGGCAGGATCTGGAAGGTCGTCGGGTCGGGCTGCGCGAGGACGTCGGCCTCGTACGAGCGCGTCAGGCCCTCGATGGCCGAACCGTCGAAGCCGATGCCCTCGGCGAACGCCCCCTCGACCTCGGCCGGGGCGATGGCGACGGACTTGAGGGTGCCGATCACGTCGGTGAACCAGAGGCGGATGAACTTGATGCCGCGCTCTTCGATGGTGCGGAGGACGAAGTCCCTCTGTTTGTCCATGCCACGGCCTTTCTGCTCCGCCACTACGGTAGTGGACATGCCCCGACTCCGCTTGGCGCTCGCGCAGACCAACCCCGTCGTCGGCGACCTCGCCGGCAACTCCGCCCAGATCGTCGAGGCGGCCCGTCGGGCCCACGCCGCCGGCGCCGACCTCCTCGCCGCGGGCGAGATGAGCGTCACGGGGTACCCGATCGAGGACCTGGCCAGCCGGCCGAGCTTCCTCCAGGCCAGTCGGCACGCCGTCGAGGTGCTGGCCGAGACCCTCGAGGCCGAGGGCCTGGGCGACCTCCCCGTGGTGGTCGGCCACGCCGACGGACCGTTCGAGCCGCGCCTCCTGGGCACGAGCAACGCCCCGACCGCCATCGCGAAGAACTGCGCCAGCGTGCTGCAGGGCGGTCGCGTCGTGACGACCACCGCCAAGTACCACCTGCCCAACTACTCGGTCTTCGACGAGTACCGCGTGTTCATCCCCGGCGACGAGTTGCTCGTCGTCCGCGTGGCGGGCGTCGACGTCGCCCTCGTGATCTGCGAGGACCTCTGGCGCGACGGCGGCCCCGTCGAGCGCGTGCTGCACGCCGACGCGGGCCTGCTCGTCGTGATCAACGCGAGCCCGTTCGTCCGTGACAAGGACGAGGTGCGCCTCCCCCTCGTCACCCGCCGGGCCGTCGAGAACGACACCCTGGTGGCCTACGTCAACATCGTCGGCGGTCAGGACGACCTCGTCTTCGACGGCGACAGCGTGGTCGTCGACGGCAGCGGCACGATCCTGGCCCGGGCCCCGCAGTTCGACGAGCACCTGCTCGTCGTCGACCTCGACCCCGAGCCGGCCACGGACACCGAGCTGCCCGAGGGCATCCGCCGCGTCGAGCTCGACCCGGCGTCCGACGCGACCGTCGTCGGTGCCGGTGGCTCCGGGCCGGACGCCGGGCGCGCCTCCTCGTCCCCGGTCGAGCGCGACGTCGCCGACCTGCCCGACGACCGCCAGCAGCTCTGGAACGCCCTGGTGCTGGGCACTCGCGACTACGTGCGGAAGAACGGGTTCCGCAGCGTGATCCTCGGGCTCTCGGGCGGCATCGACTCGGCCGTGTGCGCGGCGATCGCCGCCGACGCCATCGGGGCCGACGCCGTGTACGGCGTCTCGATGCCCAGCCAGTGGTCGAGCGAGCACAGCCGCAGCGACGCCGACGACGTCGCCGAGCGGATCGGCGTGCGGTACTCGACCGAACCGATCGCCGGCCTCGTCGCACCGTTCGAGGACCAGTTGCACCTCGCCGGCCTCGCCGCCGAGAACGTCCAGGCCCGCGCCCGGGCGCTCGTGCTGATGGGGTTGTCGAACCTGCACGGCCACCTCGTGCTGACCACGGGCAACAAGACCGAGCTCGCCGTCGGCTACTCGACGATCTACGGCGATTCGGTCGGCGGGTTCGCCCCGATCAAGGACGTCCCCAAGACGATGGTCTGGGAGCTCGCCCGGTGGCGCAACGCCCACGCCGAGTCGATCGGCGAGACCGCGCCCATCCCCGAGAACTCGATCACGAAGCCGCCGTCGGCCGAGCTGCGGCCGGACCAGAAGGACGAGGACTCGTTGCCGCCCTACGAGGTGCTCGACGGCATCCTCGAGGGGTACATCACGAACGCCCTCGGGGCGGCCGACGTCGTGGCGCTCGGCTACGACGCGGACACGGTGGCCGAGATCACGAAGCTGGTCGACCGCTCCGAGTGGAAGCGCCGCCAGGGGGCGATCGGCCCGAAGATCTCGGGCATGGCCTTCGGCCGGGACCGCCGGCTGCCGATCACCTACCGGCCGACGACGGTCTGACGCCCGATCGGCGCGTCGGCGACCGGTCGTCCCGTCGGCGACGCGCCGACGGGACGACCGGACCGGTCAGTCGTTCGCGGCCTCTTCGGCGTCGAGGGCGGCGTTGCGGGCCTTGATCGTCTCGATCGCCCGGGCCGCCTCGTCGCGGGTGGCGTAGGGCCCGGCGCGGTCGACGGCCGGAGAGACCTTGCCCTCCTCGACCTCGTGCGTCTTCGTGTTGAACCAGAACTCGGCCATGGTGTCGTCCTCTCGGTGCGGCTGTCGAGAACGCGAGCCCGTCGCGCTCCCCCTAAGCTTGATCGTATGCCCCGGGACTCCCACGGATTCTTGACCCCGGGCCGGATCTCAGCGCAGCGTCCGGTCCCCCCGTCGATCGCCCGACCCGAGTACGTCGGCAAGGCCGCTCCGGTCGAGTACACCGACGGCGACGTGTACGACGCCGAGACCGTCGAGCTGATCCGCGAGAGCGGCCGCATCGCCTCGCAGGCCATCGACGCCGTCGAGGCCGCACTCCGCCCCGGCGTGACGACCGAAGAACTCGACCGCATCGCCCACGAGTTCGTCGTCGCCCACGACGCCTACCCGTCGACCCTGGGGTACCGCGGGTACCCCAAGTCGGTCTGCACCTCGGTGAACGAGGTCATCTGCCACGGCATCCCCGACGACACCGTCCTGGTCGACGGCGACCTGATCAACGTCGACATCACGGCGTTCAAGAACGGCGTCCACGGCGACCTGAACCGCACCTTCGTCGTCGGCGAGGCCGCCCCCGAGACCGTCGACCTGGTCGACCGCACCCGTGAGGCGCTGAGGCGCGGCATCAAGGCCGTCGCCCCGGGCCGTCAGGTGAACGTGATCGGTCGGGCGATCGAGTCGTACGCCAAGCGCTTCGGCCTGGGCGTCGTGCGCGACTACACCGGCCATGGCGTCGGACGCGCCTTCCACTCCGGCCTGATCATCCCCCACTACGACGCCCCGCAGTACGACGACGTCATCGAGGTCGGGATGGTGTTCACCATCGAGCCCATGTTGACCCTCGGCGGCATCGAGGCCGACGTCTGGGACGACGACTGGACCGTCACCACCCGCGACAAGAGCCTCACGGCCCAGTTCGAGCACACCCTGGTCGTCACCGAACGCGGTGCCGACATCCTCACGCTCTCCTGAGAAAGGACCACCCATGGCACGCACCGCAGTGGGAATCGACATCGGCGGCACAGGCATCAAGGGGGCGATCGTCGACCTCGACAGCGGCGAGCTCCTCTCGGACCGCATCAAGAAGAGCACTCCCGAGGGCGGTGAACCCGACGCCATCGTCGCGGTCGTCCGGCAGATCGTGGACGAACTCGGCCTCGACGACGCCTCGGTGCCGGTCGGCGTCTGTTTCCCGGCCGCCATCATGGACGGCAAGACCCTCTCGGCCGCCAACGTGTCGAAGAAGTGGATCGGCTTCGAGGCCGAGAAGCTCTTCGAGACCACGCTCGGCCGCGACATCCACTTCGTCAACGACGCCGACGCCGCGGGCTACGCCGAGACCCGTTTCGGGGCCGCGAAGGACGTGAAGGGCCTCGTCGTCATGACGACGCTCGGCACGGGCATCGGCACCGCCCTGATCAACGACGGCGTGCTCATCGTCAACGCCGAGCTCGGGCACCTCGAGATCGGTGGCAAGGACTACGAGACCAAGGCCTCGTTCGCGGCGAAGGAGCGCGACGACCTCAGCTGGAAGCACTGGGCGAAGCGCCTGCAGAAGTACTACTCGCACCTCGAGGCCCTGCTCTACCCGCGCCTGATCATCGTCGGCGGCGGCGTCTCGAAGCACCACGACGAGTTCTTGCCGCTGCTCGACCTGCGGGCCGAGATCGTCCCGGCGAAACTCCGCAACAACGCCGGCATCATGGGTGCCGCCGCCCTGGCCGCCGACTCGAACCCGGCGTTCTGAGGCGAGACGCGACCGACGCGAGACGACCCCGGCCGAGGAGGCGCGCCTCCTGGGCCGGGGTCGTGTCGCGTGAGGCGAATGGGCCGACTGCTACGCCGGGTTCTGTCCCGGTGCCGAGGCACCATGGACGGCCATCTCTCTCGGAACTACGTTGCCGCAGCTCTCTAGCGGTCTACCCGGGGACTCGGCGAGCAGCCTCGTCGTCCCCTCTTTGACCTTGCTCCGGGCGAGGTTTACATAGCCGGCCGGTCACCCGAGCCGCTGGTGGTCTCTTACACCGCCGTTTCACCCTTACCCCGTGTCGCACCCGGAGGTGCGACGCGTGGCGGTCTGCTCTCTGTTGCACTTTCTCGCGGGTTGCCCCGGGTGGGTGTTACCCACCGCCCTGCTCTGTGGAGCCCGGACGTTCCTCGGCGACGGGCTCTCGCCCGCCGACGCGACCGTCTTGTCGACCCATTCGCGACCCCGAGCCTAGCGGTGCGACGCCCCTCCGTGTGCCACGGCTCGTGCGGGTGCCCCGCCCCTGGTCAGAGGCCCGATTCGTAGGTGCGGACGAGGACCGCGTTGCTGTCGGGGCAGAGCACGACGTCGTCCTCGGCGGCGGCACGCACGGCCGCGAGGTCGCTGCCCGTCAGGGCCACGCCACTCGCGCTCGACACGCCACCACGCAACAACGAGGCACCCACGCCGTAGCGGTCCCGCTGACGCTCGTAGAGGGCCAGCAGATCGGCGGGCACCGTGGCGGCGATCGTCTCGCGGTTGGCGACGACCTCGGCCCGGTCGGCCTCGAGCTCGGCGAGCTTCGCGTCGCGCCCGGTCTCGGCGTCGACGCGGCGGGTGTCGAGCTGGTCGAGCTCGCCCCGCGTCACCGCCGCGACGGCACCCAGGCTCTCGACGCGTTCCATCACCTCGAGCTGGAGGTCCTCCAGGTCGGAGCGACGCTTGGCGAGGGCGGCCAGCTCACCCTCGAGGGCGGCCACGTCCTTCGAGGACGACGACGACGCGATGCGCTGTTCGTCACGGACGACGCGCGCCTCGACGACGGCGACGTCGGACTCGATGCGCTTGAGCTCGCTCTGCGCGTCCTCCCAGGCGCCCTGCTCGGTCGCGAGGCGGCTGCGGAGGCGAGAGCCGTCGCCCTCGAGCGACGCGAGGACGGCGATCTCGGGGAGGTTCGCCCCCTTGTGCGCGATCTGGCGGAGTGCGGTGTCGAGTTGCTGCAGGTCGAGCAGCAGGGCCTGGTGCTCGTAGCTGGCTTTCATCAGGGGCATGGGGACTCTTCTCGGGGTCGGGGGGAGGCAGGGACGGGACGACGAGGAGGTGCGGGCCGCGAGGTCTCGCGGCTCACGACCCGGCGACGTCGCGACGGGCGGCTCGGCGTGCTCACTGCACGACGGCGAAGTCCCACGGGTCGGTGCGCAGGTCGCTGAGGGTGACCTCGACGTCGTGCAGCTCGCGGCGGAGCTGCGCGGCCGCCGTGTCGAGCCAGAGCCACTCGGCCGCCCAGTGCGACACGTCGACCAGGGCGGGGCCGCGGCCGAGCCTCATGAGTTCGCGCGCGTCGGAGGCGGGGTGGTGGCGCAGGTCGCTGGTGACGTACACGTCGGCGGCGAGCACCGCCGGGTCGGCCAGCAGCGAGTCGCCGGCACCGGCGCAGAGGGCGACGGTCTCGACGACGCGGTCGGCGTCACCTGCCACACGGATGCCGGACGCGGTCGGGGGCAGCACGTCGCCGAGCTGGCGGGCGAGGGCCACGAGCGTCATGGCGTGCGGCAGGCGCCCGACGATGCCGAGTCCCGTGTCGTCGGTGGCGCCCGGGGTGATCGGGCGCTGGTCGACGAGGCCGAGCTGGTGCGCGAGCACGCGGGACGTGCCGGTCTCGACGACGTCGGCGTTGGTGTGGGCGGCGACGAGGCCGCACCCGGCACGGACGAGACGCGCGACGACGGCACCCTTGGTGGTGTCCTCCGACACCGTCGAGACGCCGTGGAACAGCAGCGGATGGTGGACCAGCAACAGGTCGGCCCCCATGCCGACGGCCTCGTCGACGGTGTCGAGCACGGCGTCGACGGCCAGGTGCACGTGGGTCACGGGCCGGTCGGGGTCACCGACGACGAGACCGGGAGAATCCCACGACGACGCGCCCGCGAGAGGCCAGAGACGTTCGATGACGGAGTTGACCGAGGCGAGGGTGGACACCTCGACAGCCTAGTCGCGAGCCGTCGAGCGGAACCCCGTGATCATGACCGCGACGATGAACGCGACGACCGAGGCGCCGAGCAGGGCGACGACCACCGAGACGGACGTCGACAGGCCGGTGAGGCCCACGGCCCGGACGACGAAACCCTGCCAGGCGAACGAACCGAGGTCGCTCAGGAGCAGACCGAAGCCGACGACGGTGCCGACCACGACGCCGGCGACGACGCCCACCGGACCGCGGCGGGCGACGCGGGTGGCGTCGTCGGGGCGGGTCGAGACCGAGGCGAGCGCGGTCAGGCCGACGAGGCCGGTCGCGACGGGGACGGCGACGGTGGCGAGGACGGCCGAGGCCACGGCGAGGGCGGGGACGAAGGCCAGCACGACGGCCGCGACGACGATCAGCGCGGCCGTGGCGGCGACCACGAGCGCGAGGGGACGACGCAGCAGGGGCGGGACGGGGGCGGAGACGACCGTCTGCCCGTCGGAGGCCGACCGGGTCGGCGCGACCAGCGCCTCCTGGTCGGCTGCCGCCCGGGGGTCCGGGGCGTCGGCGGAGTCGGCGGCGTCGAGCGCGAGGGGACGGGGACCGGTCGACGGGACGACGACGGGAGCCGAGGTCG